>CAJOQZ010000358.1 GCA_905236585.1 uncultured Lachnospiraceae bacterium | reverse complement strand
CCGCCGCCGCACCATGACATTTATTCAATCGAAGACCTTGCGCAGTTGATCTATGACCTAAAAAACGCCAATCGCGACGCGCGGATTTCGGTCAAACTCGTTTCCGAGTCAGGGGTCGGAACAATTGCTTCCGGCGTGGCAAAAGCGGGAGCGGATGTGATCCTGATATCCGGTTACGACGGCGGAACGGGCGCAGCGCCGATCTCTTCGATCCACCACGCCGGTCTGCCGTGGGAATTAGGCCTGTCGGAAGCGCACCGTTGTTTGCTGGAGAACGGACTCCGCGACCGGGTAATATTGGAGACCGACGGCAAATTGATGAGTGGACGGGATGTAGCGGTTGCGGCGCTTTTAGGCGCACAGGAATTTGGCTTCGCGACGGCGCCGCTTGTCTGTGAGGGCTGTATGATGATGCGCGTTTGCTCAAAAGACACTTGTCCTGCTGGAATCGCGACGCAGAATGAGGTTTTACGTAAAAGATTTTCGGGAAAACCGGAATACGTTATGCGTTTTATGAAATTTATCGCGCAGCAGTTTCGAGAAATCATGGCTACCTTAGGATACCGCACCGTAGATGAGATGGTCGGACAGAGCGGGTGTTTGGCACGTAAAGCAGATCATGTATCGTCGCGGGCGGACAGGATTGATCTGTCGGGGCTTTTTGCGGATGATAAGAACCCCGTGCATATATCCGGTGAACCGGGCGAACCGTTTATTCGGCTTGAGAAGACGAAAGATATGACAAAACTGCTTCCGGAATTTGACGCAGTTCTTTCGGGAAAGGCGCGGCGGCAGGATGCCCCCGTGCATGTATCGGTATCAAGCACCGACCGTTCGTTCGGCGCGATCCTTGGCAGCGAGGTGACAAAGCGTTACCGTAACACACTTGACGAGGACGCGCTTCGAATTGAAGCGGACGGCGGCGGCGGGCAGTCGTTCGGCGCTTTTCTGCCGAAGGGCGTTACGATTCGTCTGACCGGAGATACGAACGACGGCTTTGGAAAAGGGTTGTCCGGCGGCAAACTGGTACTCGTTCCGCCGAAAAACGCTCACTTTTCGGCGCATGAGAATATGATTGCCGGGAACGTCGCGTTATATGGGGCGACCGCGGGCAAGGCATATATCTGTGGTATCGCCGGAGAGCGTTTCTGCGTAAGAAATTCTGGCGCGACAGCGGTCTGCGAAGGCTGCGGCGACCATGGGCTCGAATATATGACCGGCGGACGTGCCGTCATCCTCGGAAGTACCGGGAAGAATTTGGCGGCAGGAATGAGCGGCGGCATTGCATATGTCTACGATGCCGATCATACCCTTTATCTGCGTACGAATAAAGATATGGTGACGCTTGACGAAGTAAGGGAAAAATACGACATTGAAGAACTGCGGCGGATTTTGGAAGATTATGTTAAGGAAACAGATTCCGATTTTGCCAAGGCGATCTTGTCGGATTATACGGAAGAACTGCCGAAATTCAAGAAAGTAATCCCGAACGATTACCGCAGGATGCTGGAATTAACCGGCAGATTTGAGGAACAGGGTGTTCCGCATGAGCAGGCTGTCAAGGAAGCGTTTGAAAGGATGAGCCAAAATGGGTAAAGAGGGCGGTTTTTTAACATATCACAGGAAAAACAACCAAAACATTCCTGTAGAAGAGCGCATTAAAAATTTCCGCGAACTGCATATGCCGCTTTCGGAAGATGAGCGCAGACAACAGGCGGCAATCTGTATGAACTGCGGAGTTCCGTTCTGTCAGTCCGGGATGATGCTAAGCGGCATGATGACCGGATGTCCGCTGCATAATCTTATCCCGGAATGGAATGACGAGATCTATCGCGGAAATGACGTCCATGCGTTGGAGCGGCTTCTAAAAGTAAATCCATTCCCGGAGTTTACCGGACGGGTCTGCCCCGCGCTCTGTGAAAAGGCGTGTATGTGCGCACAATACGGTGAAGCGGTAACGATCCGGGACAATGAACTGTATCTGATTGAAACGGCGTTTTTGCATCATACCGTAGTGCCGCATCCGCCACAGAAGCGGAGCGGAAAGCGCGTCGCCGTTATCGGCAGCGGTCCTGCCGGACTTGCGGCGGCGGATCGGTTGAATGCGCGTGGACATGAGGTTACCGTATACGAGAGGGAGGACCGCATCGGCGGGCTTTTGATGTACGGCATACCGTTTATGAAACTCGACAAAGATGCGATATTCAGAAGACAGCGGCTGATGGAAGAAGAAGGCGTGCATTTTGTTACGAACGCAAATATCGGCGCGGATATCGCGGCGGAGGAACTGCTGCAGTCGTATGATGCTCTGCTGCTTTGCTGCGGCGCAAAATGCGCGCGCACGATTCCTGCCGCGAAGCCGGGAGAAGTCGGCGGCGTGTATTTTGCGGTGGACTTTTTAACGGCGACGACGAAGGCTCTGCTGGCACAGAAAACTTATGATCTTCATACGATAAAACAAAATAAAGATATGATTTCGGCAAAGGACAAACACGTCGTTATCATTGGCGGCGGAGATACCGGAAACGACTGTATTGGAACGGCGATCCGGCATGGGGCGCGTTCCGTTACAGCGATTGAAATGATGCCGATGCCGCCAAAAAGCCGTACCGAAGATAACCCATGGCCCGAATGGGATAAATCATTAAAAACAGATTATGGGCATGAAGAGGCGATCGCCGTATTCGGACATGATCCACGGAGGTACGCTTCTACGGTTCAAAGCATTCAGACAGATAAAAAGGGCAGTATCAAAAAGGCAACGATCGTTCAGGTGGCATTTAAGGACGGAAAACTTTCGGAAGTTGCCGGAACCGAACAGGAGATTCCCTGCGACCTTATGCTTATTGCCGCCGGTTTTACCGGATGCGAGCCTTACGTGCCGCAGGCATTTGGAGCGGCGGTGACACAGCGGAATGTAGTACAAACCGTCCATGGAACGCATCAGGCGAAATGCAAAGCAAACGCGAAGATTTTTACCGCGGGCGATATGCGCACCGGGCAGTCGCTGGTGGTACGGGCGATTGCGGACGGACTTGCCGCGGCGAAGGAAGTAGATGCCTTTTTGACGGGATACGGCAGTATTTAAGAAAAAGTCACTGGGAAGGAGCAAGAATATGGTAAAATACATATTC
Organism: uncultured Lachnospiraceae bacterium; assembly: GCA_905236585.1. Classification (GTDB taxonomy): domain Bacteria; phylum Bacillota; class Clostridia; order Lachnospirales; family Lachnospiraceae; genus RGIG4930. Next base: position 439 of record CAJOQZ010000358.1, on the reverse strand, counting down.
GTGATGGGCGGCGTGGTATCCGGCTTGGGAAAAGGCATTACGGCGGCATCTTTGGGAAGGCTTTTGAAGGCTCGCGGCGCAAAAGTTTCCATGCAGAAACTCGACCCTTACCTGAACGTCGACCCGGGGACAATGAACCCCATGCAGCACGGGGAAGTGTTTGTCACGGAAGACGGGACGGAAACGGATTTGGATTTGGGGCATTATGAGCGGTTCATTGACGAGAATTTGAATGTCAATTCTAATGTAACGACCGGCAAAGTCTATGCAAACGTGTTAAAAAAAGAACGGGAGGGCGCATACGGCGGCGGCACGGTACAGGTGATCCCCCATATTACGGATGAGATCAAACGACGGTTTGTCGTACAACAGGAGGAAGATAAGGAACGCCTTTTTATACGGATCGTTGAGGTCGGCGGTACGGTGGGGGATATCGAAT
>CAJOQZ010000357.1 GCA_905236585.1 uncultured Lachnospiraceae bacterium | reverse complement strand
CGTCACCTGCTGCGCCGCAGCCTCGTCGATATCCGCCGCGCCCGCTCCAATCTGGTCGCCTTCCAAATCATCCACGCCCGGCTTCATCTCATCAAGCGCATTTTGTGGAAACTCAAACCGGCAGAAGTTGCATCGGAGCATACCGGTTGCGGTATTCAAAGAAATATCCGTCGCACCGCATTTCGGGCATTTGCTCTGCCCGTCCTTCGCTCCCGCACCGGTATCTAAGATGTTTGCGTCCGCCATATCTTATACCCCTAAATACTTCGCCTTAGCCGCGTCAAACTCTTCCTGCGTCACAATGCCCGCGTCCAAAAGTTCCTTCATCTGCTTCAACTTTGCAACCGGGTCCTCCGCCGGAGCCGCCTGCGGCGCTGCCTGTGCATTCGCCCCGACGCCGACTGCGCCGCCCACCGGCTGCTGCAGACCTGCCATTGCGCCGCCGACCGCGTTCATGCCCATGCCCATGATGCCCATAGCCGCCGCGCCGCCGTTGCTGCCCGCCGCTTCCATGCCGCGTGCCACGGACTGCTGCAGGAAGGAGTTGCCGCGTGCGCCGGAAAGAGCGTCTGCTTTTTTGACATCCGACAGAAGCGCTTTCGAATCCTCGTCATATTCTATCGCCATGATCGCAACCTTGGCAATCTCAAGCCCCCGGTCGCTCTTCCATTGGTAGTTCTCTTCCACTTTGCCCGAAAGCGTTTTCGCAAAACCGATCTGATCGCCCTGAATCTTCGCCATGCGGTTGCCGCGCTGCGGATCGTTGGAATACTCGGAAAACGCCGCCGCAAGAGAACCTACGACTTCGTTGAACAACTGCTCGGACGCGTCGTTGTCCATATCCGCAAAATCAAAAATCTTGCCGGACGTCAGATACGCCGCCGGAACAAAGCCTTTTAAGAACGTGATCGGGTCAACGATCTTAAGCGTATAGGTGCCCCGCGCCATGGCGCCGACCTGCGCGTTGATATACATATCGTCCCAGTAGATCTCCGACTGCGTGCCGAAGCGGTTGTTCGGGATTTCCTTGATATTGACAAATACGGCATCCTGCTTCGTTCCGGGAACGCCGCCAAACTTGAAACGTTCGAACGACTGCTTGATGATCGAATCGACGATCCCGCCGCCCGTGAAGATGGACTGCGAATTTGCATTGTCGGATGTAAATTCGTAGCCGCCCGGATCGGAAACGAAACCGGTAATCGCGTTATCCTGCAGCGTAACAAGAGCGTAGCCGTCCGGAATGAAGATCCGGCTTCCGTTCGTGATGATGCCTTCCGAACCCTTCGTATTGGAACCGCGGCCTGCGTTCGTATTCTTCTGTACCGCCGGAATGACGCCCGCCGTCGCCGGCGCCTCCGCCGGAACAAGCATGTCCACCCACTGGTCGGCTAACGTGCCGCTGATCGCCCCTGCAAATGCTTTAATAAATCCCATAGTGATTCTCCTTTGTGTGAAACGTTACGTTAAAATTGCTATAAGAAATAGTATAATACAAATCGCGCCTTTATGCACGAAAAGATTTTTTGTTACAGTATCAAAAGTCAAATAAGCCTCGGACTTGCTTAAAAGGCTGTTTTCATCCAATCTTACCTTGGGAACAAACAAATCTTAAGTGTTCGACGGCAATAATGCCTTAACCTCACACTTAAGATTTTTTGTTCTCAATATTAAAAATGTTTTTTCCTTTCATATTTTCAAAAAAAGCCCCAGTTTTTCACAGGCATGATAAATACCGTCTTTGTCCACATCATCCGTGATCATGTCCGCCCGCTCCTTAACCTCGGGCACGGCGTTCCCCATGGCGACTTTCGTCCAGCCGTCGTCCGTGAACATGGAAATATCATTCATTGCGTCGCCGAAGACGATCGCGTCTTCATACGCGGCATGGAAATGATCCATGACCTGCCGGATGCCGAACGCCTTATCCGCCGGTTCGATAAAAATGTATTCTTTGTGGAAACGACACCACGGCAGTTTCTTAAGGGATGTTAGTCGCTGCTCATCCGGCGCGTAACAGGCAACATACGCCTTGTATATCCTGTCGCATTTTCTCGGGTCCAACCCCTCGACAACCTCCGCATGCATATAGACATCGTTGGTAAAGTCGATAAACCGCCGGTCGGGAACAAAGCGCGTCGCGGAATTTTCGGTCTGCAAGCCCCACAAAAACCCCTTTTCTTCGCACTCGTCTATTAAGGCGACCACATCCTCCTTGACAAGCGGCGTGATTCCGAGCAGTTTTCCGTCGATCGTGATGCCGTACCCGCCGTCGCTTACCATGTTCGCAAAGCCGAGTTCGTGCATATAGTCTACCGCCATCGCCTGTGAGCGTCCGGTCGCGATGCACATGAAATGCCCCGCCGCACGCAGTTTTTCCAACGCTTCTTTGGTCGAATCGGGAATGAATCCCTTTCCGTATCCGCCCGCGACCAGCGTCCCGTCAATGTCAAAAAACAGATATTTTTTCTTTGGCATGTTGTAGGTTCTCCTTAAAAATACATTTCCCTTTATTCCGGCAGTTTCTCCGGCTCGGGGTACGTCTCGCCGAACAATTCGACGGTTACGTGCTTCATTGTCTGCAGCTTTAGCGGCTTGTCATTATAATCGGTCGCCGTCGTTGCGATCTTGTCCACGATATCCAGCCCCTCGACTACTTTGCCGAACGCCGCGTAGTCGCCGTCTAAATGCGGGGAGGTTTTATGCATGATAAAAAACTGGCTCCCTCCCGAATCCGGGATCATGGTTCGCGCCATAGAAAGCACGCCCGGCTCATGTTTCAGATCATTCTTGAAGCCGTTGCTTGAAAACTCGCCCTTGATCGCATATCCCGGGCCTCCCATGCCGGTACCGGTCGGATCTCCGCCCTGCAGCATGAAGCCTTCGATTACGCGGTGAAAACCAACGCCGTCATAAAATCCGCTTTGAATCAAACTGATAAAATTATTGACCGTATTCGGGGCGATTTCGGGATAAAGTTCCGCTTTCATAATGTCGCCGTTTTCCATTTCAATCGTAACAATCGGATTAGCCATCGTCTCATTTCCTTTCCTAAAACAATAATAGGAACCCATTATAGCATCATCTTCCCGACCGGGCAACCGATGTTTGTAGGTAATCAGGGAAATCATTTTTCACCCATCTTGCCTTTAGAACAAACGAATCCCCGTGTTCGACGGCGAGAATGCTTTAACCTCACACTTAAGATTGTTTGTTCTAAAGTCTAAAGTCAATTTCCTTGAATTTCCGTGAATTTTTCAAAAACCCCTTTTCACCGAAAAACAATTCTATTATAATAAGAAACGTATGGTGTGTGGCTGTTTTGTGTGTGAATCTTCGAAAGCCACGCGAAGAAAGTGTGGACCCCATGCAGATTGCAATTGTCGATGACGAACCGGAAGCGATTCGCTCTCTTAAAGACCCCCTTTTGCGGATTGCCGCAGGCAAGGGGCTTGTTCTTGGCGTGCGGGAATATCTGTCCGGAAGGGAGTTTTTGGATGCTTTTTCTGCCGGTACGTTTGACATTGTATTCCTGGACATTTACATTGACGAATTAAGCGGGCTTGACCTTGCCCGCGACATCCGCCGCGCCGACAACGGCTGCATGATCGTTTTTGTCACGACCAGCAGGGAAAATATGCCGGAGGCGTTCCGTTTTCACGCCTTTGACTACATCGTAAAGCCCATTTCCGAAGAACGGCTGGCGACCCTTTTTTCCGAGGCGCTCGCCGTACTTCCGACCATGAACCGCTATATGACGTTTTCGGTGAACCGGCAGGACGTCAACCTGCTTTTCTCCGACTGCGTTTCCGCGGCGTCGAGCGGACATTATCTTCTGATCCGGGCAAAAAACGGCGAAGAATACCGCACCCGGATGACGTTAAAAGAATTTACCGACATGATCGGCGACGACGAGCGCTTTTTGTCGATCAACAAAGGCATCTTCGTCAACATGGACCACATCCAGTCCATCACACAGCGGACCTGCGTCATGGCGAACGGGCAGCATTTTCCGATCAAAATCCGTGAAAGCCAGCAGATTGAACGGACCTGGCAGAACTACTGCTTCGACCAGCTGCGGAAAGGACAAAAATCATGAACTCTCTTTCCGCTTCCCTGATGCTGCTGCCGACGTTTTTCTTAGCATACTACGTCCTGCGGGGCTACCTCAAATGGAGCCGGTATCTCATTGCCGCCGCCTGTTTTGGATACGCGGCGCTGGCGTTTCCCGTGCTGTCCGTCGTTCAGGAGACGACCGGCATCCATGACAACCGTGCAATGCTGCCTTTTTTTGCGGTATTTTTCGCCGTATTCCTGTTCTCGACGGATCTGCCGTTCGGACGCAGCCTTGTGATCTACCTCTGGTCGGCGGTTTTTATGACGTTTCCGTCGAACGCGGCTTATATCGTGGATGCGATCACGCACGACGACCATGACCGGATGAACTTCGGTCCCGATGTGCTTTTTATCCAGGCGGTCATTACCTTTGGCATCTGCGGCGGCGTCTATATCGCGACGAACCTCTGGGACAGCCGGGTGCTTGCGCCCGAACACAGCCCCGAGAGCATCTGGTATTCATGGATGTCGGTTCCGGTGCTTTTTTTGGCAATGAATATCGCCATGATCCCGGCGGACTACCACGCGATACGAGCCTTCAAACTCTACCGGCTGTATGCGCTTTTTACGGTCTGCCTGCTGCTTTTGTACATTTACCTGACGGCGATCTTCTACTCGTTCATACTCGAATACATCCATATCCGGGAATTTGAGGCGGCGGAGCATATCCACGACATCCAGAGCCTCCAGTTTAAGAACCTGCAGGAGCAAATGGCGCAGGATTCCCGTACGCGGCACGACTTCAAGCACACGCTTCACGTTTTGACCCGTCTTGCCGCGTCAGAAAATTGGGAAGAATTAAAACAATATTTAAGTAATTTTGCAGTTCATGCCGATAATATAATTGTAAAGAACTACTGCAGCAATCCGGCGCTCAATGCCGTCCTTAATTATTACGCCGCAAAAGGCGAAGAAAACGGGATTGCAGCCGAACTTCAGATCGACCTGCCGGATGAACTTATGATCGACAACATCGAGTTCTGCTCTCTCCTCGGCAACATCATGGAGAACGCGATTAACGCCTGTCTCGCCCTGCCGGAAGAAAAACGGCGGCTGTCGATCTCGGTGCAGGTGAAAAATTTTGTCAATCTTTATATCGTCTCGACGAACTCGTACGACGGCTCCTTAGCGGACAGCGACGGCACCTATATGTCGTCAAAGCCCGAACACAAAGGCATCGGCTTACGCTCGATCGGCGAAACGGTAGACAAGTATAAAGGAACGATGCGGATTGAGACGGATGATGAGGAATTTCGTCTCGATATTGTAATGAAATTAGCGTAAGTCAAATTGGTGTGTGTGCGGCTTTCGCTTCTTAATTTTGGTACTGATATATTTTGGTGAGGTGTGTGAACTATGAGGACTTTTGACCGTGTGAAGACCATCGAATTATTTGCGTTCGTTGCATTTGCGGCGATCTGCTTTTACCGGATCGTCGTTGCGAGCAACATCTATCAGGAAATGACGAACGACGCGAACATCCGTGCGCTCTGCCTTTTGCTGTGGGCGGCGATGTTTATGTGCTTTTTCATGATCTTTATTGACTTTTCCATGTTTTCCAAGCAAAATCAGAACTTAAACGCTCTCTCCGAGGCGGCGAATACCGACACGGTGGCGCGGATCGGCAACCGTTTTTCCGTCGACGCGATAATTGACGAATACGCGGAAAAAGACATTCCAAAGGAAATGGGCTGCGCCATGATCGAACTGTCGTCCTTAAAAGACGTCAACGCGAAAAAAGGGCGCATGGCGGGCAACGACCACATCCGCAATTTCTCCCTGATCCTTACGATGTCGGCTCTCGACGAGTGCATTGTCGGCAGGAACGGCGGCAACCGTTTCATCATTTTATATGAAAAAGAGGCGGATCTGCATCTCGAAGTCTTCCTTGACCGGCTGGCGGAAAAGGTCTACGACCACAACAAAAATGCGCGCAACGACCCGATTTCCTATAATTACGGCACTTCTTACGCCGGTATCGACGACGTTACTTCGATCACGCGTCTGATCGCGCTCTCTTCGATGCGCTTGAACGAGAACGCGGCGCAGGCGGAAATGGAAGAGGCGGTGCGCCTCGCAAGCGGCGAGGCGGCGCAGGAAGAATACGTCGCATGGGGGGCGGATGTTCCTTACGACTACGAATATTCTCCCGCGGCGTTTGAGATGTCCGTCGACGCAATCGAAGAGAAACTGCCGAAGTTCAAACCGATCGTTTTAACGCCGGAAGATCTGGCGTTGATTGCTTTTGAGAAAAACCGTCAATTGGATATTAAGCGTTCACGTTCAATGATCGCGAAACGGAGCATGCGGGCTTGAAAAACGTCGACCTCAAATATGTGGAAAATTTGACACACGACGCAAAGATTGGCGACAGTAACGCTTTCGCCAGTCTTTTTGCTATGACTTATCAGCAGCAGTACTCGCTTGCCTACAGTTTCGTCTGGAATCAGGGCTATGCGCAGGACGTGCTGTTTGAAGTCTATTCGCAGGCGCTTCGCGCGATCCGCCGCCTCCCCCGTACCCGGCAGTTCAACACCATGATCAACGGCATCAACATCCAGGAGTCCGAAAAAAAAGTTTTGGAAAAACATATCACCCCGCCGTCGCACAAACGCATCCGCATCCCTGATTTTCCGCTGGATGACGCCAAGCGGCTCCTCGAATATGTTTTTTTTGAAGAGGGACAAAAAGAAAATACCATTCCCTTAGAGACCTTAATCGAGTATAATATGTATCGGGCGAAGCGGTATGGGCTGCAGCGGTTTTTAATCATCGGCGCCGTCGCCGCGACCATTGTTGCTCCGGTATTTTTTATAAAGCCGTCGATTTCCGTCGAGGCGAACCACGACGTATACCTGCGCGGGCGCATCCGCTATGATATCACGGTCGACTCGAAAATGCCGGTCGATACGATAACCGCTGCGGTCGGCGAGGTATCGACGCCGGTCTACCAGAGCGGCAAGCACACGTATTACATTTTGCCGACGACCAACGGCACGCTTACGGTGACGGCGAATTTCATCAACCGCCAATCGACGACGGAAGAGGCGATCGTCAGCGAAGTCGACCGCGACGTGCCGGTTTTGGTGGAGAACTACACAAAAGACGGGCAGGTCATCCTGTATGTGTCGGACGACGGTTCGAGCGTGGACTATTCCTCGATCTTCGGTCTGGATGCGGGCAACAACCGCATCGAGCCGATTTCGGTTACGGCGATTATCGGCGAAGTCATCTTCCCGTACCCGGAGACTTACCTGAACGTATATATTCCCGACCGTGCGGGCAACGTCCTGCATCTGGTTATCAACAATTCAAATACCGAGACGGATAAGGATGCCGCCTCCTGACTTTGGGAGATTTTATGATGAAAAGATTATGTTTGATTCTTGTGGCTTTTTCTTTGCTTATCTCCGGCTGCTCGCTGGACGAATTGAAAAGCAAAGCCGGCATGTCCTCGTCTTCTTCCGAGAACGCGGGCGTTCCGCGCACCACGGTCCACGATTTTAACATGCCTGAAGCATCCGGCACGACAATTTACGGCAACAGCACGATCGCCATTGACGCCTCCAATACAAGCGAAGGCTATGTGATGATCAAATACACCGGCACCGCGCCGAAGGTTCAAATCCAGATCCACAATCCCGACGGTTCGGAGTACGACTATCCGCTGGAGATCGGCGAGTACCACACCCTGCCTTTGACCGGCGGCAACGGCACGTACCAGATCGACGTTTTGGAAAATGTGACTGCGGATATGTATTCGGTCGGTCTGTCGCAGAATGTCAAGGTGGAACTTGCCGACGAGTTTCGTCCGTACCTCTATCCCAACCAGTACGTCAACTACACCGCGGACTCCGAGGCTGTCGCCAAGGGGATCGAGTTGTCGGATGATTCGACGGACGACATCTCTTTTATCACGAACGTCTATAACTGGGTGATCGACAACATCTCCTATGATACTGACCTTGCTTCAAATGTCACGGTCAACTACATCCCGGATGTGGATACGACTTACGAATCCAAAAAAGGCATCTGCTTCGACTACGCCTCTCTGATGTCCGCCATGCTGCGGTCGCAGGATGTGCCGACGAAACTGGTGGTCGGCTATTCGGGGACGGCGTATCATGCGTGGATTTCGGTTTACCTTGAAGGAAGCGGCTGGGTGGACGATATCATTGAGTTCAACGGCTCGGACTGGTCGCTGATGGACCCGACATTGGCGGCGAATAATGCGAATAATGATTCGGCGGTGAAGGATTATGTAGGGGACGGCTCGAATTATACAGCGAAGTATACTTACTGATATGGTTTATGGGTGTATTTCCAACGGATATGTTTTAGGTTGTAGTTGTATTTCCGACGAATATGTTTTAAGTTGTAGTTGTATTTCCGACGAATATGTTTTAAGTTGTAGTTGTATTTCCGACGGATATATTTCCCCGGTCTGACACGACCTACAGGAAATATATCCGCCGGAAATACCGCCGCAGTGAATGGTCTATGAAAACATATCCGCCGGAAATACTGCCACAGTACAACGCCTACAAAAACATATCCGCCGGAAATACCGCCGTAGTGAATGGTCTATGAAAGAGAAACAAACGAAGCCTTCTAAGCAACAGAAGTTAGAAGAAAAAAAGAATCGTAAAAAACGCCTCGAAGAAGCAAAGCAGGCGGAAAAAGAGCGGGCGGCGAAGCGAAAGGCGCGGGATGCGGAGCGGAAAGCACGCCGCAAAGCGCGCAAAGCGGACTTGAAAGCAGAAAAAAAGATCCGCCGCGCTAAGCCTCTCTCCCCTTCCGACCCGGCATACGACCCCCTGCGGGACGACACCCGCAGGAAAAAGGTAAAGCAGCTTTCCTTCCCGGAACTGGCGCATTTCTGCGAGCAGATGTCCATGATCCTTAAGGCGGGCATCTCTTCCCTCGAAGGAATTGAGATGATGGAAGGCGACTACACGTCCCGCAAGGATCAGGATCTGATGCTGGACATCCGCCTTTCCATGGAAGAAACGGGCGAATTGTCCTCTTCCATGAAAAAGACCGGCGTATTCCCGGACTATATGATCGACATGATCAAACTCGGCGAGGAAAGCGGCAGTTTAGACGACGTGATGGACTCCCTCGAACGCTATTATACCAGAGAGGAGCAGCTGCGCACTTCCATACAGAGCGCGGTCTTCTATCCGCTGATCATGTCCTCCATGATCGTCGTCGTAATCACCGTTCTTTTGGTGCGGGTAATGCCGATCTTCAATCAGGTGTTCAAGCAGCTCGGCACGGAGATGACCGGTCTTGCCGCCGTTTTGATGAACTTTGGCGATCTTATCAGCCGCTACTCGATCGTCATTGTGATCGTTCTTGCTCTCGCCCTTCTGCTTGCCCTCTTCTGTGTCAAAACACAGATTGGGCGCAGATTAAGCCGCAGCATTTTACGGCTTTCGAAGAGTTTCCGCACCTTAAACGAACAGGTCGCCACCTGCCGTTTTGCGGAAGGAATGTCGATCGTCTTCAAAAGCGGCATGGACCCCGCCACCAAGGGCTTTCCGATGGTTCGGGATCTAAACGAAGATTCGGATTTTGAAAAAAAGAAACTGCGAAAATGCGCCGCCCTTTTAGAAGGCGGCAAGAACCATCCGCCCGAAGGCATCACCGAGGCGATCGAACACGCCGGAATCTTCGAGGGAATGTATCTGCGCCAGTTGTCGGTCGCTTCCAAAACAGGCTCCGTCGAAACGGCGATGGATCAGATCGCAACCAGTTATCAGGACATGATCGATACGAGCATTTCCAACAAACTCGCGATCTTAGAACCTGCGCTCATCATCATTCTTTCCATGGTGGTCGGCGCGATCCTGATCTCGGTTATGTTCCCGCTTCTTAGCATTATGGCGACGCTTTAACCAAAAGGGATGTAACGTATGGCGCGGACTTCTTATCGATCAAAAATAAAAAAACGGTCTGCTTTTTCGGGGCTTTGGGGAACGATCCTGATGTTTGCCGGGGTCGTCATCCTTTTTATCGGCGGCACCGCCTCCCTATCGACCGGATCGACCAAGCGGCAGCGGGAAAGCCTTGAGAACGCGATCAACCGCGACATCGTCTACTGCTACGCAACGACCGGCAAGTACCCGGAAAGCCTCGATTATATCAAGGACTATTACGGTCTGTATTACAATGACGAATTGTTTTACGTGGACTACCAGATCCGCGGTTCGAACCTGTTCCCGGACGTGACGATCATCGATCTGGTTACCGAAGACAATATGACGTTTTCCCAGCGGGTCACGACATCCGTCACCGGCTGGCTCAAGGAAGTATTTGAAGTAAAAGACGCCTTCCGCAATGAGATCATACGGCGGCGCCGGTCGAGCGACATTCATTTATGAAAAAACATCAGATAGAATTTCTGTTTCCGATCGCGATCTTTTTCTTTTTCACGCTGTCCG
>CAJOQZ010000356.1 GCA_905236585.1 uncultured Lachnospiraceae bacterium | reverse complement strand
TGGCGCTTCTCGTTAGGTTGTCCCCCGCCGTGTCTTCCTGGATCGCCGCGCCGCTCGCAGCCGTCGGGCGAAGAAGGTTCCCCGCCGTTTTATCCAGACCCACCGGATTCGGGAACTGCCATAAGCCGATGTATTTGCCGGTGGATACCGTCTCCCCCGCTTTGTTCCGGTAGGTGATCAATCCATCCTGTCCGACGCCGACCGACTCGGCGGATACTTCCGCAGGTATCGTGATATTCTGTCCGGACCGGTCAAGGACGAAGTTGCCGTTGGAATTGGTAAGCGCCAGTTCCCCTTGGTTCGTCGTCGTCGACCAAGAAAAATCTCCGTCGCGCGTATACAGTTTCTCGCCGTTCATCCCCGACACCGAAAAGAATCCGTCCCCTGCGATAAAAAGCGCCATCGGATTCTCGGACGCCAACTGCGCCCCCTGGGTATACGCCGCGTTGACGGACGCAACCCTCGTTCCCAAACCTACCTGCGCGACGCCCGGCTTGTTCGCTCCGTTCGCCGTGGTCGTGGGCGCCTGCAAATTCTGATACAAAAGGGTCTTGAACTGCGCACGCTGCGCCTTATATCCCGTCGTATTGACGTTCGCGATGTTGTTGGAAATATTATCTACGCTTGTCTGCTCCGCCCGCATTCCCGACGCCGCGGACCATAATGCTCGCATCATAATAGCATACCTCCTTTTATCCGGCTAAATCACCCTTATACTCTGCCGACCTGGCTGACCGCCATTTCCAGCGTTTCGTCTTCCGCCCGTATCATCCGCTGCCCCGCGTCGTACGCCCGCTGCACCGTAATCATGGAAACGAGTTCGTCCACGATATTGTAATTGGACGTCTCTAACGCGTACTGCTCCACCGTCGCTTCCGAGGCGATCGTCTGTCCGCCTTCGAGCAGGTCGTATAAATTCTCTCCGTAATGTTCGAGGTAGTTGTAATCCTCGACATCCACCACGCCGAGTTGCGCTACGACATTGCCGTCCTGATATATCGCCCCGTTCTGCTCTACGGTAAATTCCCCGAGGGGATTGATCTGGATGTAGCCCGCCGCGCCGGTCGTTCCGTTCATGGCGGCGTCCTGATTCAGTACGTAATCGCCGTCCACCGTCCGCAGGTAGCCCTGATTGTCAACGACGAACTCCCCGTTGCGGGTGTATTTTACCGACGAATTGCCCTGTTTATCCGTGTATTCGATGGCGAAAAATCCGTTGCCCTGCAGCGCGAGATTGTGCGGCTCGTCCAACGTCACTTTCAGCGGTCCCTGCGACCAGTCGGTATAGGTTTCGCCGATTTTGACGCCCATCTTCAGATTGCCGATCGCCCGCGGGTGATAGTTCGAACCGGAATCCTTGATGCGGATCGCAAGTTCATCCTCAAATGAACGCGTCGTCATCCCTTCTTTTTTGTAACCTGCCGTGTTGGAATTTGCCAGGTTGTTCGTCAGCGTATCGAGCCTCCGCTGCTCCTGCACCATGCCGGTGTAGGCGGTATATAAACCTTTTAGCATGTACGCCCCTCCTAAATTAAAGGTGCTTCTCCTGCTGCCGTCCCTGGCGATATGAAATATTTGATAAAACGAACTTTCGCGCCCTTCCGTGGGCGCAGAGATATTTCTTTTACTATTTATCGGACAGTTTTAACAATTTCTTAACATAAAAACTGCGCAAAATATCGCGCAGTTTTTCAACACTAAAAATTCATTTTCTCGTTGATATTATCGAGTTGCTTTTTCGCTTTTTCCTTAACCTCTTCTAATTTTCCTTCATCTGCCTTTTTCAAGATCTCCAGCCATGCCTCCCTTTGGTCGATTAAAAAGCCTTTGTATTGCTCATTTGTCATGCCCATAAATCTGCCCCCTTTTTAGATTTCCCTTCACTTGATTTCCGCCGGACGCTCGCCCGCCATAAATTCCACATACTTCCCGGTGCCGATTGCGACGCAGGTCATCGGTTCCTCCGCCGTCATGGTGTTGATTCCGGTACGGTCTTCGATCAGTTCCTCCAATCCGCGCAGGAGTGCGCCGCCGCCGGTTAAAATAATGCCGCGGTCCGCCACGTCCGCCGCCAGTTCGGGAGGCGTCTTCTCCAGCACGCTGTGAATTGCCTCGACGATCTGCGCCGTCGCCTCCCGCAGCGCCTCCTCCGTCTCTTCGGAAGATACCTCGATCGTCTTCGGCAGACCCGTCACCAAGTTCCTCCCCCGGACATTCATCGTCTCCGGCGTCGGCAGGGGATAACAGGTGCCGATTGTAATCTTGACGTCCTCCGCCGTCCTTTCGCCGATCAAGAGGTTGTGCTTTTTACGCATATAGCGGACAATCGCCTCGTCAAAATCATCTCCCGCGATCTTGATGGATGTGGACACAACCGAACCGCCCAGGGAAATCACGGCGATATCCGTGGTGCCCGCGCCGATATC
>CAJOQZ010000355.1 GCA_905236585.1 uncultured Lachnospiraceae bacterium | reverse complement strand
TATTCCGGTGGTCGGGTTTATCTATATGATCGAAGTCATTTCTGTCATCATGCAGGTCGGCTATTTCAAACTGACCCACGGCAAGCGGATCTTCCGCATGGCGCCGATCCATCATCATTTCGAACTCGGCGGCTGGTCGGAGACGAAGGTGGTAACGATCTTTGCGATCGTTTCGCTGCTGTTATGCATCGGGGCGTACGTAACGTTATAAATAGTATTTTTGCAGAAAAGAGGAGTGTAAATTGGATGGGAAATTTTTGGTTGTCGGCAGCGGTGTCAGCGGAATTGCGGCGTGCGAACTTTTGGCGAAAAAAGAAAAAGCGTTTATCCTCTATGATGAGAACGCGTCGCTTGATACGGATGCGCTCTTCGAAAAACATCCGTTCCTTGAAAAAGCCGAGATTGTTTGCGGGGCGTTCCCCGAAAAACTTTATGATACGGTTGGCGTCGTAGTCTTAAGCCCCGGCGTATCGGTCGAAAAAGATTATGTACGGCGCTTAAAAGAAGCGGGCGCGCATATTTCGGGCGAAGTGGAACTGGCGTATACCTTCGGAAAAGGTACGGTCTGCGCGATCACCGGAACGAATGGGAAAACGACGACGACGGCGCTTACAGGAGAGATCTTAAAACGGCATTACGCGGACGTCAAAGTGGTCGGCAATATCGGCATCCCCTATACATCGGTTGCGGCGGATACGACGGACGAAACGGTTGTTGTGGCGGAGATTTCAAGTTTCCAGTTAGAGACGGCGGATACCTTTGCGCCGAAAGCGTCGGCGATTCTTAACATTACGCCCGACCATCTCGACCGGCACCATACGATGGAAAACTATATCGCCGTTAAAGAAAGCATTACGAAGAACCAGTCAAAAGAAGACGTGTGCGTATTAAACTATGATGATGAGGCGCTCCGCGCCTTCGGGGAAGCGTCATGCGGCTGTAGGGTGATCTGGTTTTCAAGCAAAACGGCGCTTGCGGGCGGATATATTTATGAGGACGGCGCACTGTACCGGACGGCGGACGGCGGCAGGACGCATCTTTTAGATGTTAAGGAACTTAATATTTTAGGCATCCACAATTATGAAAACGCGCTCGCGGCGTGGGCGCTTGGCTCGGCGCTCGGCGTTCCGGATGAAATAATCGCAGAGGCGATGCGCGGCTTTCGTGCCGTAGCGCACCGGATCGAGTTTATTTGCGAAACAAACGGGATTGCCTTTTACGACGATTCGAAGGGGACGAACCCGGACGCCGCCATCAAGGCGGTGCAGGCAATGGAACGCCCGACGCATCTGATCGGCGGCGGATATGATAAGCATGCGGATTTTACCGAATGGATCGACAGTTTCGGCGACAAGGTAAAAACCCTCGCCTTGATTGGCGAGACGAAGGAAGCCATCGCGCAGACGGCAAAGGAAAGAGGTTTTACCTACGTCTTCTGCTGCAAGACGTTGGAAGAGGCGATGGATGTATGCTTTGCGCGGGCGAATGACGGAGACGCGGTGCTTTTGTCTCCTGCCTGTGCGAGCTGGGATATGTTCAAAAATTATGAAGTGCGCGGCGATGCATTTGCGGCGCACGCACGGTCGTATCATTAGGTTTTGTAAAATTTAGGTTGTATGGCAAGAACAAAAACGGCGGCTCGACTGCCTAAAAAACGAAAATCGAATACAACCGCAAGAGCGAAGAAGGAGCGGCGGAGCGCGGCAAAGGAACGTGCGATAGCAAAGCGCCGTCGCCAGGAGGAAGAAGCGTATGCGGATCATCCCGCGCAGTCCGGGGCGACGGAACTGAAGTGGGAGGGCGTGCAGTATTTTGATTACGGACTGCTCGTCATGGTGATGCTTTTATTTGCGTTCGGGCTGGTTATGCTCTATTCGACGAGCGCTTATATGGCGACCCTAAAGCATGACGATTCCCTGTATTTTTTGAAAAAGCAGATATTCGCGGCAGGCCTGGGAGCGGCGGCGATCGTAGCGGTCAATATCATCGGCTATCGCATGCTTTCGCGGTTCGCATGGGCGCTTTACTATGTATCGCTTGCGCTATGTACGCTGGTTATTTTCAAAGGAACCGCACTTAATAACTCGTCGCGCTGGCTGTATATCGGCGGCATTTCGGTACAGCCGTCCGAGATCGCGAAAGTGTCGGTCATTATCTTAATGGCGTATCTGATTTCCCGATACGCGAAGAATTTAAGCGACAGCACGAACGTTTTGCGTCTGTTCGCGATCATTATTCCGGCGGTTGTTTTGGTCGCCTACTCGAATCTTTCGACGGCGGTCATCATCATGGGGATTGCGTTTGCCATGCTTTTTATCGCTTCGCCCGATATCCGCATTTTTATTGTAATCGGCGCGGCGGGCGTTGCCGGGATTTTGCTTTTTATCATGATGGCTGGCTATCGGAGCCAGCGGATCGATATCTGGCTGCACCCGGAGGATTATGAGAGGGGATATCAGACCCTGCAGGGGTTGTATGCGATCGGTTCGGGCGGACTGTTCGGAAAGGGCCTGGGCGAGAGCATGCAGAAGTTAGGCTACGTCCCCGAGGCGCAGAATGACATGATTTTTTCGATCATCTGCGAGGAACTGGGAATCTTCGGCGCGGTCTGCGTGATCTTGATGTATATACTGCTGTTGTGGCGGTTTATGATTATTGCGATCAACGCCAAGGATACCTTCGGGTCATTCCTTGTGATCGGGATCATGGTGCATATCGCGCTGCAGGTGCTCCTTAATATCGCAGTCGTTACGAACTCGATCCCGAACACCGGGATCACCCTGCCGTTTATCAGCTACGGAGGTACGTCGCTGGCAATTTTGATGGCGGAAATGGGAATTGCGATGTCCGTCTCGCGGGGGATATCCATGAAATAAAGAAGAGATTACATGGCAAAAAAAGGAAGCGGACAAAAACCGCTAAAAAAAGTATTAAAAGAGAATAAGAAAGCGAAGAAAAAGGAGAAGCAAAAAGAGCGGCACGGACACGGATTCGGGTTTTATTTTCTGATCTTTTTTTTGCTGCTTATCTTCCTCGGCGGCGGCGGGGTTCTTTTTTCCATCTATTTCTGCGATGTAAAAAACGTTGAATGCGACGGTACCGAAATTTATTCGGACGAGGAGATCAAAGGTTTTATCTTAGATGACGAGTATTCGACGAACGCGGTTTATGTGTATCTGAAAAATTTGATCATGCCGGTGGAGAACGTGCCGTTTATCGCGAAGTTCAACGTGACCTTGAAGAATCTGCATACCGTATCCATCGAGGCGGTGGAAAAACGGTTTTTGGGCTATATTCCGAGTGAGAAATACGGCTATGTCTATTATGACGACGACGGAAACGTTTACGAAGTGTCGCAGTCGCTTCTCGGCGGAAGCGTCCGTGTCGAAGGGCTTGTGCCAAAGAAGCCGCAGATCGGCTCGGCACTTAACGTCGGCAAATCCAACCGGCGGACGCTGCTTGCGATTCAGCGCGGACTGAAATCCGAAGATCTGTCGGTGAGCGTGATCTCTTTTACCGAAGACGGGACGATTCTTCTTACCTACGGCGATATTATGATCAACTTAGGAACGCGGGCGAACATATCAGACAAGATCAAACGGCTGCCTTACGTTATGCCCTACATTGAGGGGAAGCGCGGGACACTACATTTAGAAGAATGGACACAGGAAAATACAGATATTGTGTTTGATGAAGAAAAGTAAAATCACAAATAAACTAATTCACTTTTCGGAAAATAGGGTTGTAAATTTACGCAAAAACCGATAAGATAGTAGGCGATGATATAGTTTGACGAAATGGAGGTAGCGGACCTTGCTGGAGATAGTTACACAAGAGGGAGACTCGAAGGCGAAGATCATTGTCATCGGCGTCGGCGGGGGTGGTAACAACGCAATCAACCGCATGATAGATGAGAACATCGGCGGTGTCGATTTCGTCGGGATCAATACGGATTTACAGGCATTGGAATTATGCCGGGCAGAGGACAAGATCCCGATAGGAGACAAGTTAACAAAAGGATTGGGCGCGGGCGGACAGCCAGAGATCGGGGAAAAAGCCGCCGAGGAAAGCGCGGAAGAATTATCCGCAATGGTAAAAGGCGCCGATATGGTATTCATTACCTGCGGTATGGGCGGCGGCACCGGTACGGGCGCGGCTCCGGTCGTAGCGAAGATCGCAAAGGAGCAGGGCATATTGACGGTCGGCATTGTTACGAAGCCCTTCCGTTTTGAAGCGAAAACCCGCATGGTCAACGCCTTGGGCGGCATCGAAAAGTTAAAGGAAAGCGTAGATACGCTGATCGTGATCCCGAATGACCGCTTGTTGGAACTGGTAGACAAGCGGACGAGCATCGAGGATGCATTGAAAGTCGCTGATTCCGTATTGCAGCAGTCCGTACAGGGCATTACGGATCTAATCAATGTACCGGGACTTATCAACTTGGACTTCGCGGATATTCAGACCGTCATGAAGGACAAGGGGATTGCGCATATCGGGATCGGCTCTGGCAAGGGCGACAACCGTGCGATGGACGCGGTCATGCAGGCGGTGGAATCGCCGCTTTTGGAAACGAAGATCGACGGCGCGTCGGACATCATTGTCAACCTTACCGGCGATGTATCCTTAACCGACGCGAATGAGGCGATCAGTTATATTCAGGAGATTGTCGGCGAGTCCGTGAACTTGATTTTCGGTACCTGCCGGGACGACTCCATGACGGACGAAGTGAAGATTACGGTTATCGCGACGGGGCTTGATGATGTGTCGGCGAGGGATTTTAACGCGTCCATGTCATCGCCGGTACGCTCGCGGTTTAATACGACGACGCCGGGACTTACCAGACCGATGACGACGCCGGTGACGCCGGTTGTACCGACGACTCCGGTCAAGCAGACGACGGCGCCGATTCCCCCGATTACGCCGACGCCGGCGCCGGCAGCGCCGACGACTCCGGCATCTTCGACGGGGGCGCAGACATCTTCGCTTGGCGGTACGGGAACCATCCCGACATTTTCCGGCTTGCAGAAGCCGCCCGAACCGAGCGGTACGATCAAGGAGAAGAGCATCGTCGTTCCGGATTTCCTGAAGAGAAATTCGTAAACTTCTGTAAAGCAATGGATTCTTTTTGCCCCTGTACATCGTTTTTGTACGGGGGCTTTGTGGTTAAAAGAGGGGAGAATTGCAAAGGGGGAATTGTATGAAACTGACATTTATCGGCGCGGATCATGAGGTTACGGGGAGCTGCCATTTTGTGTCCTGCGGCGAGAAGAATTTCTTAGTGGACTGCGGCATGCAGCAGGGACCGGGCACCTATGAGAATCAGGAGATACCGGTGGACGCGGCAAAACTGGATTATGTATTTGTCACGCACGCCCATATCGACCATTCGGGACTCCTTCCGCTTCTGTACGCGCACGGCTTCCGGGGCGTGATCTTCGCGACGCAGGCGACCTGCGAACTCTGCAACATCATGTTAAAAGATTCCGCGCATATTCAGGAATATGAGGCGGAGTGGCGCAACCGCAAAGCGAAGCGCGCGGGCAAGCCGGAAGTCGTTCCGCTGTATACCATGGAAGACGCGGTCGGCGTCTTGGATCATTTCGTATCGATCGCCTACTATGAGCGCGTGGATGTCTGCGACGGCATATCGGTCCGTTTTGTGGATGCCGGACATCTGCTGGGGTCCGCCTCCATCGAGGTCTGGCTGGAGGAGGGCGGCGAAGAGCGCAAGATCG
>CAJOQZ010000354.1 GCA_905236585.1 uncultured Lachnospiraceae bacterium | reverse complement strand
TCTTTCGAAAGAAAGCGCGGAGCAGTACCCCAAATTGGCGAAGACGCTTCAGGACAAGTGGGACGCCGATTATTCGCAGATGCAGACGTGGCTTTCCGAAAACGAGAAATACGCCAGAGAGCAGATGGAAAACAATGCCGATTACTTTTCCCCGTATTCGAACGAGTCAGAAGTCTTTGTCGAGCGGTGCGACAGCCGCCTCCTTAGTGTCCGGCGGACATATTACGGATATGAGGGCGGCGCACACGGATATTACGGAACCGCAGGCGAGACGTATGACGTCGAAACGGGCGAGGAACTTTCCCTCGGGGACGTAGTTTCCGATCCGTCGGCGCTTGTGCCGACGATAAATGAGAAACTTGCCGAAGCCTACCCCGAACTCTTGGAGGAAATGGATTCGTTCAACGCCAAAGATACGATCGAGGACATGTTTTCCGAGGGCGGGGAGTATGAGCCGGTTTGGGTGCTGGATACGGACGGCATCGACTTCTATTTCAACCCCTATACGCTGGCGTCCTACGCGGCGGGGGAGCAGATTGTGAGCGTGCCGTACACAGAGATAGCGGATCTTTTTGCCGAGGAGTATCTGCCGGACGGCAATATGGCGTACATCGAGAGCGTCGCCGTGGGAGAGACGGTCCTTGTTGATGTCAATGGCGACGGTGCGCTGGAGGCATTGAGTGTTCATGCAGATTATGACTACGAAAACGAGATGTACGAAAATGTGATCGTGGAGGTCGACGGAAATATGCGGCGGCTTTCCGAGATTGACTATGCCTTTACGTTGAAGGCGGATCTTATCACCTATCCGTCGGGGTCGATGCTCGTCGCGGTGACGGGCACTTCCGAAAACGACTACACGACGACGACCATCTGCGACGTCACAGACGGTACGGTAAAAGAGTGCGACACCTACGGCTGGATGTATCCGCAGTACGAGACGATCAGTGAGACGGAGGACAATTACGTCTATGGAGATTACGTTCCGGTAGATCCGAACGCGCTGTATCTGTCAAAGCATTTGGACATCCTTTCGACGTATTCCGGAAGCAAGATGTATGTCCTGAATGAAGAGGGGATGCTTGAAAGCGATGATCCGTACTACATGATACCGGAGAATTTTTTCGAACTGAATTCCGTCAAGGATATCACTGTGGACGTCGTGGACGAAGACGGCAGCGTCGTTGAGGAAGATGTTAAGATTCCATCGGGGACGAAGTTCCATTTATATCGGACGGACGGGAACCAGACAGAAGGAGAGGAGGCGGTCGTCGATGCGAAACTCTCCGACGGGCGGATCGTGCGCCTGCACGTCACCGTCGATTGGCCGCATCTGGTGAACGGCACGGACGAGAACGACCTGTTCGAAACGCTCTGGTATGCCGGTTGATGCCTTTTGACATGTAATCACCTCCGACAGAACTGAAAAAACCGGTAACTATTTACATCGAATCGCGCATTTACTGCGCGATTACGACCCATAAAGTAAAAATTACGACCCACATCGGCACTTCAAATGTCGTAGACTGCCGATGTGGGGTAACTGTTCAGGGCACCCGAACAGTTACAAAAACGGAATATCATAAAACGTAGAAAACTCTAACATGATTTTTGACGGAAAGCAATACGAACCGGTCAATCTGTCAAATGCCACAAAAAATACAAATGGAATTTGTGAATTATTTTTGACAAAAATTGATTGATTTTGACGGAATATGACGGTATAATTCAAACATAACTTGAACGAATTTGACGGATTTTGACACATGTTAACCGAAGAACGATTTTCCAAAATATTAGCGAGGGTGAATAAAGACGGCTCCGTTACGGTTTCCGACTTGATGACGGAACTTGACGCATCTGAATCTACAGTGCGGCGGGATCTGCTGAATTTGGCGGCGGATGAAAAGTTGATCAAGGTGCGCGGCGGAGCGATCGCCCTCGGCGGAAGATACGGGACGAGGGACGACGAAGTTTCCATCCGGCAGGAGCGGCACGCGGATGAGAAAATCCTTATCGCGAAATACGCCGCGGCGCTGATCGAAGACGACGACCTCGTGTATATCGACGGCGGCACGACGACCGGCATGATGATCCGCTTCCTTAAGAACCGCGAAGCGTGCTACGTGACGAATGCACTTTTGCACGCGAAGGAACTCGCCGATATCGGCATGAAGGTTTTTGTTTTAGGCGGAGAATATAAAAGCACGACGGAAGTCATTGTCGGAGAAGAAGCGGTGGAATCGCTTTCCAAATATAATTTTACCAAAGGCTTTTTCGGGACGAACGGGATCGACGACAGGTTCGGTTTTACCACGCCGGAGGTACGGGAGTCGACGATCAAGATGCAGGCGCTAAAAAGGTGCCGGAAGCGGTACATTTTAGCGGATGCAAGCAAATTCGGACAGATCGCGACAATCACTTTCGGACAACTTGACGAGGCAGAGGTATTGACAGATAATATTCCGGAAAGGTATCAACATTTTACCAACATAAGGGAGGTTACAAAATGATCTATACAGTCACCTTTAATCCGTCGCTCGACTATATCGCCAGCGTCGACGACTTTGCACTCGGCAAGACGAACCGGACGAGCGTGGAGTTGATGTTTCCGGGCGGCAAGGGAATCAACGTATCCCTCGTGCTGCAGAATTTAGGCTTTGAAAGCACAGCCCTCGGCTTTATGGCGGGATTTACCGGGGACGAGATTGCTCGCCTGTTGTCGGAGGCGAAGGTCAACAGCAAGTTTATCAAGGTGGACAAGGGGATATCCCGCATCAATTTGAAGCTTCGCGCCGAAGAAGAGACCGAGATCAACGGCATGGGGCCGGCGATCGGACGCGACGACATCCAAAAACTGTATTCCCAACTGGATGAATTAAAGGACGGCGACATCCTCGTGCTTGCGGGCAGCATTCCTTCCGTGATGCCGGAGTCGATGTATATGGATATTATGAAGTATCTGTCCGGGCGCAACTTAAAGATCGTCGTAGATGCGACCAAGGATCTTCTGATGAACGTATTGGAATATCACCCGTTTTTGATCAAGCCCAACAATCACGAACTTGGCGAAATATTCGGCGTGGAACTTCGGACAAAAGACGACGTCATCCCCTATGCGAAGAAGATGCAGGAGAAAGGCGCGAAGAACGTGCTGGTTTCCATGGCGGGCGAGGGGGCACTCCTCGTGGCGGAGGACGGCACGGTCGTAGAGTCGAAGCCGCCGAAGGGGACGGTTAAAAATTCCGTCGGCGCGGGAGACTCGATGGTTGCCGGATTTGTTGCGGGCTATCTTCTTACCGGCAATTATGAGCAGGCGTTTTATACAGGGCTTTGCACAGGCAGTGCATCCGCTTTTTCCGACAATTTGGCAACGAAGCAGGAAGTCAACGAGTTGCTGAAGGGTCTGGGAAGAGATGAGATAGAGTAACTATGCGGATAGCAAGAAAGGTGGAGTAACATGAAGGTAAAAGACTTACTTTCGGTCGCGAGCATTGACCTTAACGGCAGTGCCTCCGGCAAAGAGGACGCCATCGACAAGATGGTCGACCTGATGGTAAAGCGCGGGAACATTACGGACCGCGAGACCTACAAAAAAGCCGTACTCGCACGCGAGGCGGAGAGTACGACCGGGATCGGACAAGGGATTGCGATTCCGCATGCGAAGACGGATGCGGTAAGCGCACCGGGTCTGGCGGCAATGGTGTTAAAAGACGGCGTGGATTATGATGCCTTGGACGGCGAAAAAGCGAAACTGATCTTTTTGATCGCGGCGCCGAACACCGAGGACAACGTACATCTGGAAGTGCTGTCGAGACTGTCGGCGCTTTTGATGGATGACAAGTTCGCTAACGATTTGATGACGGCGGAGAGCCCGGAGAAGTTCCTTGACATCGTTGACGCGGCGGAGTCGAAGCGTGCGGCGGAAGACGCGGCAAAAGCGAACACGATCGCGGCGTCCGGGACGATTGACCTTGTAGCGGTTACGGCTTGCCCGACCGGCATCGCGCATACCTATATGGCGGCGGAAGCAATCGAGAAGGCGGCAAAGGCGAAGGGACTTAACATCAAGGTTGAGACGCGCGGCTCCGGCGGAGCGAAGAACGTTTTGACCGATGAAGAGATCAGAAATGCGAAGGCGGTCATCGTTGCGGCGGATACAAAAGTTCCGATGGATCGTTTCGACGGCAAGAACCTTTTGGAAGTACCGGTTGCGGACGGCATCAACAAGGCGGCGGATCTCGTAGATAAAGCGGCATCCGGCAATGCGCCGAAGTACTGGGCGGCATCCGGCGACTCTTCCGACAAGGAAATCGCTACGGCTGGCGGCAGCATCGGACATCAGGCATATACGCATCTGATGAGCGGCGTATCGCATATGCTCCCGTTCGTCGTTGGCGGCGGTATATTAGTAGCGTTGGCGTTCCTCGTTGATACGTTGGCGGGGCACGGCGCGGACGCGGGCGGCATGTTCGGCAGCGCAACGCCTCTCGCGGCATTCTTAAAATCGGTCGGCGGCACGGCGATGGGGCTTATGGTTCCGGTACTTGCCGGTTATATCGCATACTCGATTGCGGATCGTCCGGGACTTGCGGTAGGCTTTACCGGCGGTCTGATCGCGGCAAGCGGCAACCCGGCGTTGTCCGGCTACCTTGATACATGGCAGTCCTTGGGAACGGACGGCGGATTCATTCAGAGTTTCGCTTTTGCGGCGGACGGCGTGAATACGGTATCCGGATTCTTAGGCGGTATCGTCATCGGTTTTGTGTCCGGTTTCGTGGTCAACTGGCTAAAGCAGATCACCGAAGGACTTCCCGAGGCGATGTCCGGCGTACGCCCGACCCTGATTTATCCGTTATGCGGCATCTTTATCGTAGGCGTTTTGATGTACTTTATTTTCAACCCGATCATCGGCATCATCAACACCGCGCTGTCCAACGGACTGAACGGCATTTACAACAGCGGCGCAATCTGGCTCTTAGGCTTGCTCCTTGGCGCAATGATGGCGATTGACATGGGCGGTCCGATCAATAAGGCGGCATACGTATTCGGCACGGGTATGTTGGCGCAGGCAGCAGTTGACCCGTCGCTTGAGACGGCGGCATTCATCTCCATGGCGGCGGTTATGGCGG
>CAJOQZ010000353.1 GCA_905236585.1 uncultured Lachnospiraceae bacterium | reverse complement strand
TCGGGATCGACATAGCGCTGGAAGGTCTGCGTAACGCGCCGCTTCTCAATCATTGTCAGGATGTACTGCGTGCCGACTGATACGACATAGGCGATAAAGACGCCGAGCGGAATCCATAACGGGTGGAGGATGTAGCCGTTGTTGTAGGCAACCCGGCTGGTCGCCAGACTTGCCGCAATCACCGCGATTGCATAGACGGAGGCGGGGATGATCGGAAGCAGGGACAGGATCACCAGTGAAGCGAATACAACGAAAAACAGGACGACCAACTGCCATTGGTCGGAAATTTCTGTTTTATAATCCTGATTTAGTATCTGTTCCGTTACGTTTGCCTGAAATTCTACGCCGAACATCGCCTGTCCGCGGTCGATCGGGCTTTGAACCGCATCCTGCAGACCTGCGGCATACGGTCCGATGAAAACGATCTTGTCGGCAAAGTAGTCCGCAGGTACGTCGCCGTTGATTAAGTCGGCAACGGAGATGCCTTCATAATAAGTGTTCGGAAGCGCGGAGTAGGAAACCCAGAACATGCCGCGGCCGCTCGTTTCGGGAAAAGCGACGTCCAAACCGTGCTTTTCGGAAAACAGGCGGGCGGCGGTGCTTGCCATGGAGTAGACCCGCTCTTCCCCCGGCGGGTCGATATAAAGAATGGCATGCCGCAGGATGCCGTCCGTATCGTTCATGGCGTTGATATGCCCTTGGGTGGTAACGGAGGCGAGAGCGGGATAGGGCGTTTCAAAACCTTGAATGGCGTAGTCGTTGACAACATAAAGCCCGTTGTCGCCACGGATGTTTTCCGACCCGAAAGAGGCGACGTCCGCCGTTACGACGCAGCCTAAATTCTTCGCCGCTTCCGCAAGATGGTCGTCCGCATCCGTACCGGAAACGCCCGAGTAAAGCGTATCGATTGCGACTACTGCGGGGCGATTTTCAGGGTCGGCAGCAAGGGCGTTAAGTGCGCTTGCCATAATATCCCGCGTCCAAGTGTTATAGGGTCCGAATTGCTCCAGCGCCTTTTCGTAGATGCCGATGATCACGACATTGCCCGAGACGGCACGCGGTTCCTGATACCACGCGTCTTCCATCCATCGGTCAAAACGATAAAGGGCGCCGATGGCGGTAAGGGCTGTAAAAGCAACCGCGATTGCAAAAGAAATCGCGATCAGACGAAGGGTAGAGCGTTTTACCTTGCGATTTTTCATTAGGAAACTCCTTAAAAAAGTGATAGGTGAAAAACGTTACAGGACAACTTCCATGCCTGCTTTTGCAAAAGCGGCGAACGGATGCTGCGTTGCCACCTGCGCCTCCCATGTCTGCATCATGGCGTCCGAATGACCGGGGGCGTGGTGGGTAAAAAGGATGCGTCCGACATTAGCCGCCTCGGCAAGCCGGATGCCTTCCTCCGGCGTGGAATGTCCGAAACCGAAATGCGCGGGATATTCTTCTTTTGTATACTGCGCGTCATAGATCAGCAGGTCGGCGTCCTTAGAAAACCGCATCAACTCGGCTGTTACGACGTCGTTATGCTCAAAGTCAGTGGCGTAGACGAAACTTTTTGCGCCGTGAGAAACCCGGTAGATCGTCGAGCCGCCGGGATGAGAGCCTTCCATCGCCAAAACAGAGAGGCATCCTATGGTAAAATGATCTTCTATTGAATGGACGCTGACATCCGCCGCAAAATCCTTTAAGCCTACGGGCCAGTAAGGGGGAGAAAAAAGCGACTGCAGAGCGTCCTGGATCGTTTTGCCGCTGCGCTCCTTCCCATAGATCGCGACCGTGGTTCCTTTTTGAAAAAGTCCGTGATAAAACGGAAGACCAATAACGTGGTCGAGATGCAGATGGGTAAGGAGGATGCTTACCATGTGGTTGTCCGGTACGGGGGCGCCGACAATGCCGCTTCCGGCGTCAAGAAAAAGCAGCGTGTCCCCGCAGGAGACGGATACGCAGCTGGTCGAGCCGCCGTAGATCTGATAGTCCGGGTTTGCGGTCGGAACGCTGCCCCGTGTGCCCCGCATGGTGATTGTCATTGTTTGATTCATATCTGTAAGCCTCTATGTATTTAGTCGGTGCAAGTAGTATTATCGTTTTCATTTTAGCACATATCACAACGAATATCCATTTGAAAAAATGGGCATGGAAATCGTTTTTCATCCAATCTGGTCTTGGGAACAAAACGGAACTCCGTGTTAGACGGCAAGAATGCCTGAAACCCGGAGAAGCGTTTGTTCGCGACATAAAAGTTGATTTTCGTGAGAAATAGGTTTTTTTCCGCGCAATTTGTGGTAAGATAGGATATAACGGCGTCGGCATGATAGTTTGAAAAAGCAAGTCGCCTCGCGCCGAGCAGAACGAAAACATTTTCCGGCATAACGAAAACAAGATGAGGAGTGAGCAAATGGCGGATAAACAAGTGACATCAGAGGAACTGTTGAACCGGATACTCGACATTACGGACGGGCTGTATAACGAGATGCGCCAGTACGAGAGCGAGGGCGTAGACAACCATGTGAAAATCTACAACCTTCTGGCGGATCTGGGGCGGACGATCGTGGGCTCCGACCGTGCGTCGTTTTGGAAATGGGACAAGCGGACGCATGAACTTGTGACGACGGCGGCGGTCGGCGCGGGGGAGATCCGCATCGACGAGGGAACCGGGCTTGTGGGGAAAGCGCTGTTGGAGCGGCGGGCGATTGTGACGAACGATCCGTACAACGACCCGAATTTCAACTCGTCGGTGGATAAAAAAACGGGCTATGTAACGAAGTCGATTCTGGTAATGCCGATCGTCAGCTGTAAGGGTGAGTATATCGGCGTCTATCAGGCGATCAACAAACTCGACGACGAAAGAGGATTTGATCTGGAGGCGGACTGCAAGCGGCTTTCTCTGGCGGCGTTTATCTGCGGGCTGACGTTGGAAAGCGATCTGTTTTTGGATGATTCGCAGCATGACAAATTAACCGACATCAAGAACCGTATGGGATTCCACAGCGATTACAAGAGCCGGTTTTTGCCGATATTGGAAGAGCGCGACCCCGAAAAACCGGTGGCGATGATCATGTGTGACATCGATTTTTTCAAAAAGGTCAACGACACCTACGGGCACAACGCGGGCGATGCCGTGCTGGTACATGTGGCGCAGATCTTAAGTTCGGCGATCCGCGGCGCCGACGGCGTATACCGCTGGGGCGGCGAGGAGTTTATCATGATATTCCCGGGGACGAATATGGACGAGGTGGCGACGGTCGCCGAGCGAATCCGTAAGAACGTCGAGGATTCTGTCTGCACTTTTGAGGGAACGGACATAAAAGTAACCATGAGTTTCGGCTGCGGCGTACTCACTGCGGACAAAAGCGCGGAGGACAACATCAAGGTGGCGGACGAGCGGCTGTATACGGCAAAAGAGAACGGGCGCAACTGCGTGATCTGGGACAAGGGCGTTTATTCGCACGGCAAGCCGCGGACAGGCAGCCCAAGATAGGGTTGGCAAGAGCACGCGCAGCGCATAAAATGGCAGCGCATGGAAAAAGAAGAAAGGACGTCCTATAAGGAGAGGAAAGAGGGATGAAGGAGTTTCTGAAACGGAAAAATATCGAGATATCGCTGCGGCGGTACGGCATAGATGCGTTGTCGGCAATGGCGCAGGGATTGTTCTGCTCGCTTTTGATCGGGACGATCATCAATACGGCGGGGACGCAGTTTCACATTCCGTTTTTGCAGTC
>CAJOQZ010000352.1 GCA_905236585.1 uncultured Lachnospiraceae bacterium | reverse complement strand
GACACTACTTTCATCAGATTCGCATACCCCGTATCGTTCTCCGCCAAAAGGATCAGATGATAGTACTTATAGTCGCCGTGGGACGCCTCCCTGTCAAAACGGGAATGCGGAGCGACATAAATTTCACAGCCTAAAACGGGATTGATCCCGGCGTTTTTGCACTCCCGGTAAAAATCGATCACCCCGTACATCACGCCGTGGTCGGTGATCGCCGCCGCGGTCATCCCCATCTGTTTTACTTTTGCCACATAGTCTTTTATTTTATTCGATCCGTCCAGCAGGCTGTACTGCGTATGGACATGAAGATGCGTAAATGCCACTTCCGTAATACTCCTATCTTTCGATTGACGAAACATGTCTGTTTGTCCTATAATTTTATTCTATCGGTTCGTTTGTTTCAAGTTTTTTATCCATGCGGTTCATTTGCATAATCTGACTTTTTTTGGTAGAATACTGTAGATCATTTTGAAGGAGGCAAAAAATGTCCAGAACATACAAACTCGGCGTGATCGGCTGCGGCAATATGGGAAGCGCCCTGCTTTCGGGAATCAAATCCGCGGGCGTCTATCAGCCGTCGGAAATGATCTTTTCGGAAAAAGACGAGACGCTTGTAAAAGAAAAAGAATCAACACTCGGCGTCACCGGCACGTCCGACAACGCCGCGCTTGCGAAGAACAGCGACATTATCCTTGTCGTGGTAAAGCCGAAGCAGCTGAACGGCATCGCCGACGAAATCCGCGAAGTCATTGAGCCGGATCAGATCATCGTCGTCGTTGCCGCCGGAAGGACGATCGCAAGCATAAAAGAGGTCTTCACCACGTTGGCAGTGGCGGGAAGCCTCAAAATCGTCCGCACCATGCCGAACCCCCCCGCCATGGTCGGCGAATCCATGACGGCGCTTTGCGTGAACAACCATATGAACGAAGAGGATATCGTAAAAGTTAAGGCAATCTTCTCCGCCATCGGCAAAGTCGAAGTGGTAAGTGAAAGCATGATGGACTTAATTACCGGGCTTTCCGGCAGCGGTCCTGCATTTATCTATATGATGATCGAGGCAATGGCGGACGAGGCGGTGCGGCTCGGGATGACCCGCGATACGGCGTATCTGTTCGCATCCCAGACCGTCCTCGGTTCGGCGAAAATGGTGCGCGACACCGGCACGCATCCGGGCGCGTTAAAAGACGCCGTCTGCTCGCCGGGCGGCACGACGATCGCGGGCGTGTGCGCATTAGAAGAAGCCGGGTTCCGCGACGCGATCATGCGCGGCGTCCGCGCAGCGGTAGAACGCTCCGAAACTATGACAAAATAAAGCCGACAGGAATTTTCATCCATGAGTTTACGAGAAAAAGTCAACACGTTTACATTCGTCATATTGCTTCTGGTTGTCGCCTACCTCGCGACAGGGCTGATTTTTCCGGCGGGAGCCGAATATCAGATCGGAGAAGGTTCATCGCAGCTCATTCGCGCCTTTTTACCGGCGTACTCGATCTGCGTCGCCATCCTTTCTTTCGGCGTGCTGTTTCTTCTTTTATCGGAACTTGTCGTCATGCGCGCCAAGAACCGGCGGACGCTTACGTATCTGTCGCTGTTTTCGGCATGCATCGCCGTATGGGTGATGTCCTCCAATCCGATCTGCCTGTTGTACGTGGATGATGAATACATCGCATCGTGCATCTCTCACATGGTACTGCCGTGGGCGCTCGGTTTTTTCATTTTGTATTTGTTTGCTTCCCTTGGTGAGCAATATCCGAAGTGGATGCGGCTTTTATTTTTCCTGCCGTACCTATATAGCGTAATATGCGTCATTTTAGATGTCGGCGGAATATTTTCCTTTGCCACGACAGGAGCCTTAACGCAGTTGTTCGCGCTTGCCCTCGGCATTGATATCGTCGTGCGTTCGGTTTTATCGTTTGTTACGAACGGTTTTTCGCCGAAAGAAAGCGTTACGATCTTAGCGATTAACGACCTGATGCTTGTATTTGCGGCGATCGTTGATGTGATCCGGGTTCTCGTTTTCCATGTGACGGACGTATCAAGAGATTTTCGGTTCGCTACGCTGATGTTCATGTTTGTCATCGGCATCGACGCGATCATGATCTATGCGGACGAACAGCATCTGATCGAAGGAGCGGGCGTCATCAAGAGCATGGCGGTACATGACGGGCTGACCGGCGTATATAACCGCATGGCCTTCAACTCCAAACTCGAAACGCTTCCTATGTCCGAGAATATCGGCTTCATTCATTTTGACATCAACAACTTAAAAGAGGCTAACGACAACTACGGTCACGCCGAAGGCGACGCGCTGATCAAATCCATAGCGCACGGCATTGAAAAAGCCTTTTCCGACATGGGGGAGACATACCGCTACGGCGGCGACGAATTTACGGTAATCACCGACTGCTTTGACGAAGACAAGATCAAGAACTGCCTTGGGAATTTACGGATTTATCTCGCCTTAATGAACCGGGAGGACGTCGTTCATGTCCCGATGGCGATGGCTTGCGGGTACGACCGTTTTCAAAAAGGCGACGAAAGCATCTTCAAGGCGTTCGAGCGGGCGGATGAAAAAATGTATGAGAATAAGCGCGGCATGAAAGAACTCGAAGCGCGATTGGGGCGTAAGTAAGATGATAGACAGAAGACAAAAAAGGGGCGCATTGCGATTTTTACTGCCGTCGGTAGTGATCCTGCTTTTACAGTTCGGGATTGAATTTTTCTTCATGGAACTGCGCGTCGTCATATTTGCCGCCGGATACAACGGCAGCGGCGATTACGCCGCGTTTGCCGGGCAGTTAGTCACCGCTTTGACCGACGTGGATTTCCTTTCGTGGGCATCGACGGCGTACGCCGTTACCGCAATCCTGATTTTTGCACTGTGGTATAAAAAGGTCAAGCCCTTCGATGAGGTGAAGACGGACGACTCGCTGCGAGGCTATTCCTTCCTTTTGTATTTCGGAATCGTCCTTTTCGCCTGTGCGGCGCAGTATGTGAGCATGTACTTAATGAGCGTATTGTCCTACATGTTCCCGGACTGGCTTGCCTATTATGAAGAGATCATGGAATCCGCAGGGCTTACCGGAACGGACGGATATGCTGTATCGACGATCCTCTATGCCGTCCTCTTCGGACCCATCGCCGAGGAACTGTGCTTCCGCGGCGTCACCTACCAATATGCGAGGCAGCACTTTCCGTTCTGGTCGGCGAACATTTCACAGGCGCTTTTGTTCGGCGCGATGCATATGAATCCGCTGCAGTCGGTGTACGCTTTCGTTCTCGCCCTGGCGATCGGCGCGATATATGAGAAAACAAGAAATATCTTCGTGCCGATTTTGATCCATATCTGCTATAATGGCGGCGGAATGCTTTTAGAAAACTACATGGACTTAGGCGATACGCCGGTTACGTTTTATCTGACGCTTTTCGCCTCGCTGTGCGCGACGTACTTCGGCTACATCATCATTGAACGGGCGGAGAACGCACGCGCCGCGAAAATTGCCGCAGGATCTGCGACGGATGGAGACGTGTCATAAATGGATCTGTTTGACTACATGGAAGAAAAGCAAAAAGAATCCGCCTCCCCGCTTGCCTCGCGGCTTCGACCGACAACCCTCGAAGACGTGGTAGGTCAGGAGCATATTATCGGCAAGGGCAAGATGCTCTACCGTGCGATCAAAGCGGACAAACTCGGATCGGTCATCTTCTACGGACCGCCGGGAACGGGGAAGACGACGCTTGCAAAAGTCATTGCGCATACGACGAAGGCGGAATTTACACAGATCAACGCGACCGTCGCCGGGAAAAAGGACATGGAAACGGTGGTCGCCGCCGCCAAAGACGTCCTCGGCATGTACGGCAAACGCACGATATTGTTTATCGACGAGATCCACCGTTTTAATAAAGGACAGCAGGATTATCTCCTGCCGTTCGTCGAAGACGGCACGCTTATCCTAATCGGTGCCACAACGGAAAATCCGTATTTCGAGGTCAACGGCGCCCTCCTCTCCCGATCGATCATTTTTGAACTGAAGCCGCTTTCGGCAGAGAATATCCGGGTGCTGATCACGCGTGCCTTAACGGACGTCGAACGGGGCGTGGGTGTTTTTCACGCGTCTATCGACGAAGACGCCCTTGCCTTTTTGTCCGAGATTGCAGGCGGCGACGCAAGAAGCGCGTTGAACGCGGTCGAACTTGCGGTTTTGACAACCGAACCGTCCGAAGACGGCGTGATCCATATCACGTTGGACGTCGCGTCGGAATGCATTCAAAAACGCGTCGTCAAATACGATAAAAAAGGCGACAACCACTACGATACAATCTCGGCGTTTATCAAGAGCATGCGCGGCTCCGACCCGGACGCCGCCGTCTACTATTTAGCGAAGATGCTAAGTGCCGGAGAAGATGTGAAATTCATCGCCCGCCGGATCATGATCTGCGCCTCGGAGGACGTGGGGAATGCCGATCCGATGGCGATGGTCGTTGCGGCGTCCGCGGCGTCGGAAGTCGAACGCGTCGGCATGCCGGAAAGCCAGTTGATCTTATCGCAGGCAGCGATTTATGTCGCCTGTGCGCCGAAGAGCAACGCCTGTACCGAGGCGATATATGCGGCAATGCAGACGGTAAAAGACGTCCATGTAGCGCAGGTTCCGCCGCATTTGCAGGATTCCCATTACGGCGGCTCGGCAAAACTCGGACGCGGCATCGGCTACAAGTACGCGCATGATATTCCGAATCATTTTGTAAAACAGCAATACCTCCCGGACGAACTCGTCGGCTCGAAGTTCTATGAACCGACGGATATGGGATATGAGAAAACGATCCGGGAGCATCTTAAGAAACTATATGATTGATTGAGAATGCGGGGTAGGATTGTGGAAGTGCGAAGCACGGAACAATCCGTGAATCATCTGACCCTCAAATCATATGAAAAAAATATTTTTTCGCAGAAGGGAGCGAACATGGCAAAAGACGTAAAACAAGAAAAGGAACTACAGCCTTACAGCAAAATGTCCAAGAAGCAGCTGCAAAAAGAAAAAGAAGTCCTTGAGCAAGCGTATCAGGACTTCAAGGCGCGGGGACTGTCCCTTGATATGTCACGCGGCAAGCCGTCGGCGCAGCAGCTGGATCTGTCCATGGGGATTTTGGATATGCTGGACGGACGCAGCATCATGAAACTTTCCCACGGCGTCGACGTCCGCAATTACGGCGTTTTGGACGGACTCCCCGAAGCAAAGGAGTTGATGGCGGATCTGGTGGACGCGCGTCCCGATCAGGTGATCGTTTTGGGAAGTTCTTCCTTAAACGTCATGTTCGATACCGTCGTCCGCGGCATGCTTGTCGGATTCGGCGGATGCGAGCCTTGGTGCAAACTGCCGAAGGTGCGCTTCCTATGCCCTGTTCCCGGCTACGACCGCCACTTCGCGATTACCGAGCATTTCGGCATCGACATGGTAAACATCCCGATGCATGAGGACGGTCCCGACATGGATATGATCGAGGACCTTGTCAGCACCGACGATTCGATCAAAGGAATCTGGTGCGTTCCGAAGTTCACCAATCCGCAGGGCATTGTCTACTCGGACGAAGTATGCGAGCGGTTTGCGAAGTTAAAGCCGGCAGCAAAAGATTTCCGCATTTTCTGGGACAACGCATACTCCGTTCATTATCTGTATGAGGCAGTTGAGATTCCGAACATTTTGGAACTCGCCAAAGACGCGGGCAACCCGGATATCGTTTTCGAGTTCGTCTCCACTTCGAAGATCACCTTCTCCGGCGGCGGACTGGCGGCTTTCGTTTCTTCGGAAGCGAACGTCTCCGAAATGAAAAAGACCATGACCGTCCAGACGATCGGGTACGACAAGGTCAATATGCTTCGCCACGCGAAGTTTTTCAAGGACAAGGCTGCCGTTTTGGAACATATGAAAAAGCACGCCGATATCCTCCGTCCGAAATTCGAGATGGTGCTTTCCATCTTAGACCGTGATCTCGGCGGACGGGATGCCGGGAAATGGGGCAAGCCGCGGGGCGGATATTTTATCACGTTCGAGGCGAACGACGGCTGCGCGAAGCGTATCGTTGAACTGGCAAAAGGCGCGGGAG
>CAJOQZ010000351.1 GCA_905236585.1 uncultured Lachnospiraceae bacterium | reverse complement strand
TGTATTACAAATGAAAAGCCTCTGTAAGCAATGCAATATCATAGTAACCGATCCGGCGACGACCTGTCCGCTTTGCCGAAACGTCCTTGACGACGCGTCCGAGGGGAGCATGACGTATCCCGATATAACGGAACGGTTTAAGAAACTGACTCTTTTTAAGCGGATTCTTTTGTTTTGCGGCATTCTTGCCTGTGTACTTTGTGTTTTTATTGACTTTCAACTGACGAGACGCCCGGATTGGAGCGTGCTTGTCGTGGTTTCGGTGGTCTATGGGCTTTCGGTGCTGTTTACGTTTCTAAATCCCGAATCGGGCTATCGGAAGCGGATTTTTTTGGTGCTGTTCGGAGGGACGCTTTTAGTGCTTCTTATTGATATCCAGACCGGTTGTCACGGCTGGTCCGTTAATTTTGTTCTGCCGGGACTGATCTTTTTCTTAAATGTCGGGCTTTTAGTTCTGATGATCATTAACCGCCGCAACTGGCAGAGTTATATGCTTTATCAGATTGGCGTGATCTTTGTCGGGATCGTGCCGCTTGTGCTGATATTTTTAGGGTTTGTCAGATATCCAATTATTTCGGAACTGGCATTTTTATCATCGGTGCTTGTCTTCGTCGGGACGCTGATTTTTGGCGGACGTGTTGCAAGAATTGAACTTAAGCGGAGGTTTCATATCTGATCGGTTGCGCTTGTAACATTATAGTGGTACAAGCGGATTATGCGAGAATATATTGCGTATAAAGGAGCAAAATATACTATCGAGTGGTATTTCACTAAAAACGGCAACAGCCAGCCGTTGGAATATTTTAACGACTTGCCTGCACTGGAGCAACAAAGATTGTTTCATATAGTCAAACGACTGGGGGATTTTGGTTTTGTCTCCGATAAAACGAAATTTTGTAATGAAGGGGATGATATATATGCCATGAAGCCCCAACCCAATCGGTTTTTATCATTCTTCTATGAAGGCAATAAGATCATTATTACGAATGCTTTTGTAAAAAAAAGAGCAGAAACTGAAAAAACAGGAAAAGGATCGTGCCATTGCAGCAAGAACTGACTACATTAAGCGAGTCAGAGAAGGTGATTATTATGAAGAATAGCAAGAGTACACATGAACTTGGCTTTATGCTCCACCCAATGCTTAGGACAAGTTAGATATGGCGGTCAAGTCTAAAGAGATTATGATGCCAACGATTTCTAAAAATTTATAGTTGACAATTCAGTATATTTGGATTATGATACATCATATTGATTTTTAAGGCAAAGGTGCCGCGAAGAAATACTCGCGGCGCCTTTATCTTTATTCGTACACAACGGCGTGTATGTTTTTCCCGCATTACGGGAGGAGACATACGCGCCATTTTTATGAGGAAAAATGTTATGTGTTCAATTATGGTAAGTTACACGACGGTATCGGAAAAGAGATTCTGGGAAGGATTTGCCAAAACCCATTCCCGCGGACCTGATGACGAACGAATTATCACGGCAGACGACATTCGGCTCGGTTTCCAGCGGCTTTCGATCATGGGGCTGACGGAAAGCGGAATGCAGCCGTTTTATCTGAACGAATCGTATGTGGTCTGTAACGGAGAACTCTATGGTTTCGAGGAAGAAAAAAAGCGGCTGATAGAAAAAGGATATTCCTTCGCCAGCGCCAGCGACTGTGAGATCATTCTCCCTATGTATGAACAATACGGCGTAGAGATGTTTGAGCGATTAGATGCGGAGTTTGCCTGCGTGATCTATGATTCGCACGAGCGACGCCTTATCGCCGCCCGTGATCCGATCGGCATCCGTCCGTTATTCTACGGCTATGACGAAAGCGGGAACATCCTTTTTGCAAGCGAAGCGAAGAACCTTGTCGGTCTGACAGGCAAAATAAAACCATTTCCTCCAGGGTACTACTATATGGACGGAATCTTTATTTGCTACTGCGACTTGACAAAACGCCAACCTTATCATGCCGACGATCTTGAGACAACCTGCAAAAACATCCATGACAAACTGATTGCCGGGGTCAAAAAACGCCTGATATCGGATGCGCCGGTGGGATTTTTGCTGTCGGGCGGACTCGACAGTTCCTTAGTCTGTGCGATAGCCGCAAAAGAGAGCAAGAAGCCGATTCGGACATTTGCAATCGGCATGAAAACGGACGCAATAGACTTAAAATACGCGAAACAGGTGGCGGACTATATCGGAAGCGAACATACCGAGGTCATTATAGACAAAAAGACGGTAATCGAAGCCCTGCCGGAAGTCGTCGCCGCACTCGGAACCTATGACATCACAACCATCCGGGCAAGCATCGGCATGTACTTAGTCTGCAAGGCGATCCATGAGCAGACGGATTTGCGGGTATTACTAACAGGAGAGATATCGGATGAGTTGTTCGGTTATAAATATACGGATTATGCGCCGGACGCGGAGAGTTTTCAGACAGAAGCGGAAAAACGAATCCGCGAACTGCATATGTATGATGTGCTTCGCGCCGACCGCTGCATATCGGTACACTCATTAGAAGCACGCGTGCCATTCGGCGATCTTGATTTTGTAAAATATGTCATGGCGATCGATCCGGCAAAGAAAATGAATGTATACAATAAAGGGAAATACCTGCTGCGGCACGCATTTGAAGCGGACGGTCTGCTGCCGAATGACATTCTTTTCCGTGAAAAAGCAGCGTTCTCGGATGCTGTCGGGCATTCCATGGTAGACGACTTAAAGGAATACGCGGAAAGCAGATATACAGATGCGGAATACAAAGAAAAGCGAACCGTTTACAACCATGCCATGCCGTTTACAAAAGAGTCGCTTTTGTACCGCGAGCTCTTTGAGACGTATTATCCGGGGCAGTCGGAGATGGTAGCCGACTACTGGATGCCGAATAAGGCGTGGGATCATTGCAACGTCAATGACCCATCCGCGAGAGTTCTTGATAACTATGGAGATAGTGGGATATAAGTAAGTTGCCGTTCACCGAGAATCATATCCCGCACGGACGAGACAACGTCCTTTGCGGGACATGATCCCCGGTTCACTGCTGTAATGCGTATATTTTTACGACCCTCCCGCAACGATACGCCACCACTAAGGCGGATTGCGGGATGAGGATATTC
>CAJOQZ010000350.1 GCA_905236585.1 uncultured Lachnospiraceae bacterium | reverse complement strand
GGGGCGGACGCTTTTGTCGCTGATTAACGATTTGCTGGATTCGTCCCGGATCGACGCCGGGAAAATGGAACTTGTTCCGGTGGAATACGATCTGTCGTCGGTCTTGAACGACCTTGTAAATATGACTGCGGTCCGGGCGGAAGAGAAAAACCTAAAACTTTTAGTCAACGTGGCGGAGGACATTCCGCACCTGTTGTACGGAGACGATACGAGGCTGAAACAGGCGGTGTTAAACATCTTAACGAACGCCGTAAAATATACAAGGGAGGGCAGCGTAACCTTTGACGTAACGGCGGAAAAGAGAGACGAGGAGCATATCGCGCTTCACATTTCCGTTACCGATACCGGCATCGGCATCAAACAAGAGGACATCCCTCATCTTTTTACAGCGTATGAGCGCATTGACGAAGCGAGGAACCACGGCATTGAGGGGACGGGGCTCGGCATGAATATCGTAACGTCCATTCTTGCCATGATGGACAGCGAACTTCATGTGCAAAGTACCTACGGCGTCGGTTCGAAGTTTTATTTTACGGTGGAACAGGGAGTAAAAAACTGGGAGCCGATCGGCAACTTTACCGAGATGTATGAGAAGTCGATTGAGAGCGCGGTCAACTATACGGAGGCTTTCCACGCGCCGGATGCAAGGATTCTCGTCGTAGACGATACGCGGATGAATTTGACCGTTATCCGGGGGCTTCTTAAGACGACCCAGATCCGGGTCGATACGGCGGAAAGCGGAAGGGAGGCGCTTGCCCTTGTCGATAAAACGCGCTATGATGTGATCTTTTTAGATCAGCGGATGCCGGAAATGGACGGCATCGAGACGCTGAAGCGGATGCAGAGTCTTTGCCTGTGCAACGACTTGAACCGCAGGACGCCGGTCGTCATGCTGACGGCGGACGCGGTTGCCGGGGCAAGGGAGCGATTCATCGAGGCGGGATTTGACGACTATCTTTCCAAGCCGGTCAACGGCAGAAAATTAGAAAAGATGCTGCTTAGGTATCTGTCGGAAGAAAAGGTCCAGTACATAAAAGAGGCGCTTGACGACGCGCCGGATGACGGTGCATCCGAGTCGAAGAAAGACGCAAATGATCCCGCGCGGCATGGGGGGAGCGAGTTCCTTGCGGCTATGGCAAAGATTGCGGACATAGACGTGGAAGCGGGGCTTTCCAACTGCATGAATGAAGAGATCCTGAACGAAACCGTCGGCGACTTTGTAATCGGGGCGCAGACCGCTCCGGCTGAGATCGAGGGTTATGTCGAAAAAGAGGATTGGGAGAATTATACGATCCGCGTCCATGCGTTAAAAAGTTCCGCACGCATCATCGGCGCGGCAAAACTGTCCGAAGAGGCGGCGTATCTGGAAAAATGCGGAGACGAAAAGAATATCGACGAGATCCGGGCGAAAACGGGCGAGATGCTTGCCCGATACCGTGCATTAAAAGATGCGCTTGAGGCGGCGTTAGAGGGGAAGGATGCTTCAAATCTGCCGCCCATAGATGAGGAGATGTACGCCGGGGCGCTTTCGAATGTAAAGGAACTTGTGGAGGCCTTCGATTACGACGGGGCGGGGGATATCCTGTCCATGTTAAATGGATATGCGCTTAACGATTCGCAGAGGGCGCTTTATGATAAGGTTTCCGCAGCGGTGCGGAAACTGGACCGGGACGGGATTTTGGAGATGATATGAGGTGTGCGATAATGGACTCGACAGGGACGAAATCCGCTTAACACTTACGTTCGCCGTCGGGAGCCTGAATCTCATTTCAGAAAAATATAGAGATTTTCCAAAAACTGTGTTATAATAAGGATTACACACATCTTCGGTAACAAAACCAATGACGTGTACATTGCAAAACCGACCGATAGAAAGTTAGGTGCATATATGAAGGAATACAAGATCGGTGAATATTTGGTACACGAAAACAACGGCGTCTGTAAAGTCTGCGACATCTCCAAGCAGGCGCTGCAGGGCAGAGGCTCAGAGAAGATGTATTATTCGCTTGAGCCGGTTTTTTCCCGTGGCAGCCATATCTTGACGCCTGTCGATACCAAGGTGCGCATCCGGGATGTGACGAGCGTTTCCGATTTCAACGCATTGTTAGACCGGGTGCCCGACATGGAAATGATCGTGGAGGAGAACAGCCGGGTACGCGCGGAAATATACAAGGCGCAGATATCCCTGTTTGACAACGACGCGCTCGCGCGTGTTTTGAAAACGGTCTACCTGCGAAAAGTGCAGCGCATCGCGTCGGGCAAAAAGGTGATGTCGTCCGACGAGAAAGTGCTTCAGATCGCGGGGAAGAAGTTATTCGAAGAAATGGCGTTCGCCCGCAAATGCGAAATTGCTGAAGTGGAGGAAATGTTTTTTGAACGACTCGACGGAGAAAAAAGAGCAATCATCCGAGAGGAAGAAGCCAAACAAAATAAATGACGTTGACCCATCTTTTTCTTTTTCCAAAAACGGCAGAATAGCAATATATT
This sequence comes from uncultured Lachnospiraceae bacterium, assembly GCA_905236585.1. Lineage (GTDB taxonomy): Bacteria > Bacillota > Clostridia > Lachnospirales > Lachnospiraceae > RGIG4930. The sequence goes on along the minus strand of CAJOQZ010000350.1, from coordinate 1,358 downwards.
CTGTCGTTTGTTTCTTTGCGGCAATCGGGCTGTTTTCGTCCGTCCTGTGGGTCTGCCGGGGAATAGCGAAGATGTTCGACTATACGATAAAGGTCACGCAGGCGCCCGAGATTACCGATATGCTCCTTACCGCAAACGACTATTCCCGTCCGGGGGACGCACTCGCAGAAGTAAAAGGAGTCGTCATCCATTATACCGCCAATCCGGGAACGACGGCAGAGCAGAACCGCAACTATTTTGAAAATCTGCGCGAGACGAAGGCGGCATACGTATCGAGCCATTACATCATCGGACTTGACGGGGAGATCATCCGCTGTGTGCCGGATGACGAGATTGCCTACGCTTCGAATGACCGCAACGACGATACGTTGTCCGTCGAATGCTGCCACCCCGACGCGACCGGCGAGTTTACGAAAGAGACCTATGACTCCCTCGTCTGGCTTTGCGCGTACCTCGTCGGCGCCTACGACCTGCCGCCGGAGGAAGTGATCCGCCATTACGACGTTTCCGGGAAGAACTGCCCGAAATATTTTGTCGAACATAAGGACGCATGGGTGCAGTTTCAGGAAGACATGTGCCTGTATATTGAAGAACATGGGGAAAAAGTGAAAAATACAGACGAGTAACCTTGCATTTTCGCCGTTTTTCCTGTAAAGTATAGAAAAAATTCGGATTTTTTCCACGACCGAAATTTTCTTAAGAAAGGAGCGCAGCATATGGCGGAGACGGCAGTTGATTTACGACCCAATTCGGAATATACCAAGTCGGATCTCGAAGTCCTCGAAGAAACGATCAGCCGCCCGAACCGCGGGATCGTCGAGACCAAAGATTTCGTTGACCCGGTCGCGCTCTATGACGAACTGATTTTGCGTATTCGAAAGTATCATCCGAATACCGATATTCGTATGCTTGAAAAGGCTTACCGGATCGCGCACGACGCCCACGGCGGACAGGTGCGCAAGTCTGGTGAGCCTTATATTATTCACCCGCTCTGCGTCGCGATCATTTTAGCGGATCTGGAGATGGATAAGGAGACGATCATTGCGGGGCTTTTGCATGACGTGGTGGAGGACACCGAATATTCCTATGACGACGTATCCACGATCTTCTCCGAAGAGATCGCATCCCTCGTGGACGGCGTGACGAAACTGGGGCAGTTGTCCTACGATGCGGACAAGGTGGAGGTGCAGGCGGAGAACCTTCGGAAGATGTTCCTCGCCATGGCAAAAGACATCCGCGTCATTATCATCAAACTCGCCGACCGTCTGCACAACATGCGCACCTTAAAATACATGAAGCCCGAAAAGCAGCGGGAAAAAGCGCGGGAGACGATGGAGATTTACGCGCCCTTAGCGCAG
>CAJOQZ010000349.1 GCA_905236585.1 uncultured Lachnospiraceae bacterium | reverse complement strand
GAAGTGATTCCTCTGCCGCAGGATGACGCGGTGGACGATGCCGATTTTTTTCATGTGGACTGGAGCGACGAAGACAGAGAATACGTGTTAAAAAAAGTCGACGACATCGCAGGCATGACGGGGCAGTTGGATATGCTGATCGACGAGGCTGCGGCGAACGGCGGGTGGAACTGTTCGCGCATGAACAAGATCGACCTGACGCTGCTTCGGCTGGCACTCTATGAAATGCGGATAGAGGGTCTTGACGCCGGGATTGCGATCAATGAAGCGGTGGAACTGGCGAAGGCATACGGAGAGGAACGCTCGCCGTCTTTTGTCAACGGAATCTTAGGGAAACTTGCATGACGAAAAACGTCTACACGGTCAGACAATTAAATCATTACATCTATAATCTTTTCGATAACGAGCCTTTCTTAAAAAAAGTGTCCGTGACGGGCGAGGTGTCGAATCTGAGCGAGCCGCGTTCGGGGCATCTGTATTTCTCCTTAAAAGATGAGTCCGGAAAAATTCCGGTGGCAATGTTCCGCGGGGCGAGAGGGGGATTGAAAAGTCCTTTAAAGGACGGCATGAAAGTCGTCGTAAGCGGGGAAGTGACGGTATACCCCCGCGGCGGATATTATCAGATTATCGCTGCCGAGATTTCACCCTCAGGGATCGGGGATCTGCACGAGCAGTTTGAGAAGTTAAAAAAAAATCTTGCCGAAAAAGGCATGTTTGACGCGGCATATAAAAAGCCGATTCCGAAATATGCGACAAGGATCGGCGTCGTGACGGCGAAGACCGGTGCGGTCATTCGCGACATCATCCGTATTACAAGGCGGCGTAATCCGCATGTGCGGCTGCTTTTGTATCCGGTTTTGGTGCAGGGCGACGGCGCCGCAAGGGATATTGCGGAAGGGATCGCGGCACTTGATACATTAGGGCTTGACGTATTGATCGTCGGGCGCGGCGGCGGTTCCATCGAAGATCTGTGGGCGTTTAACGAAGTGGAAGTCGCGGAAGCGATTTTTGCCTGTGAGACGCCGGTGGTATCGGCGGTCGGACATGAAACTGATACGACGATCGCGGATTTTGTGGCGGACCGGCGGGCGGCGACTCCGTCCGAAGCGGCGGAACTATGCGTGTTCGACTATGCACATTTTACGCAGGAATTACAGAATATACAAAAGCAGTTCGACCGGCGGATGGAGCGATCCCTAACCGACGCAAAACGCCAATGGAATATGCAGGCGGACAAACTGTCGCTTCTGCATCCGGCGAAGCAGATAGCGCGGAAAAAGGAACTGCTCATACAGGATGCAAAAAGGCTGCAAAACCAGATGAGCCGGGCAAGGGAACGCGCCGTTCACCGGCTTGCCTTATACGGACAGCGGCTCGACGGGGCATCTCCGTCGAAGAAATTCACCTTTGGGTACGCCTATCCGGTCGATATGGACGGGCATAATATCCGAAGCGTGACGGATGTAAAAGCGGGGGATCGGATGCTGACCTATGTGACGGACGGCAGGATATGGTCTACGGTAACACAGACGGCTGCGGGAGAGATTGAATGAAGATAACGGAAGTAAAAGAGGAAAAAGCGGAACTGACATTGGAGGAGAGTTTCGGGGAATTGGATGCGATCTTAGGAGAAATGGAGCAGACGGATCTGCCGCTTGAAGATGCGTTCGCTTTGTATGAGCGGGGGATGCGGCTTTTGGTGTCATGCAAGGATAAGATAGCGGCGATAGAGCAGCGAATCGAGATGATTTCTGCTGATGGTGTTATAGAGGATATTGAGGAAATGGAGGAGTGAGGCTGCTTTTGCAAGAACTGCCGTTCATCTGAAATTTTTCTCTCACGAGCGAAACAACGCTCTTTGAGGGAAAAATCTTCAGATTCACTGGTGTGAGGTGGTATTATTGCAAGAACCGCCGTTCACCTGAAAATTTTCTCTCACGAGCGAAACAACGCTCTTTGAGAGAAAATTCTTCAGATTCACTGGTGTGAGGCGCCTTACACCAACGACCTGCGGATACATGTCTTTCAAAGGGAGTTGTCTCTCCCGTGAGAGATATGTATTCGCAGGGAGTGGGGGCAAAACGAACTCCACTGGAATAATGCATCAAACCAACGGACTGTGAAGAAATATCTCACAAAGGGCGTTGTTTCGCCCGTGGGAGATATTTTTCACAGGGAGTGGTGGATTAACCATATCTATTAGGAATATCAACATGGAATTAGAAATTGAAGTAAAAACCGAAGAAATCGAAACCATCCTAAAAGAATACCTGCATCCGGAAACCGGCTACGCCGCCACGCTGTTTAAGAGCATGAACTACAGCATACTCGCCGGCGGAAAGCGCCTACGCCCCATGCTGATGCTCGAAACCTACCGTCTTTTCGGCGGAACCGGCACCGTCGTCGAGCCGTTTATGGCGGCAATCGAAATGATCCATACGTATTCCCT
>CAJOQZ010000348.1 GCA_905236585.1 uncultured Lachnospiraceae bacterium | reverse complement strand
GGAAAGTCAGGGAATGTATAACTACTACACGGATGCGCCGTCGCTTGACGTAATGAAAAATGAGTTTTCCGTGCTGCAAAAACAGTCGCTTCCACTTTTGAAAATGCAGCCCCAACAGATGCCGAACATTCCGTCGCAGGAGATCATTTTCATCCAAAACACGCTGTCTTTTGCAACCATGCCCGAAGACCTCGCCCGAACATTTTTCCCGGAAGAAGATTCTTTTTTATCTTGGAAAACAAGGAGTGCCCAGTTTTTGTCTCTTCTTGATAAAACACAGATCTACGAATGCATTCCGCTGGCGGACGCGGATGATTTCGACAACAAAACCGTGCCCGCGGAACAGTATGACCGCAGCGAAGTACGCTGCTATACAAGAGCACAGTATGCATTGCATTTGAAAAACATCCTCTCCCTGACGGAAAGATACCCGACATACCACTTCCTTCCCATGGCGCATATTCCGTTTCCGAATATGCGGATTCGCTTATCGGAATCCGACGCCGCCATCACGCGCGCGCAAAATCCCCTGCTGTCGTTCGGATTTTCCCATCCGCTGATGTGCCGGTCGTTCATGGATTTCGCGCACCGGTTGATCGCGGACAACGAATCCGGGGACGCGACATTAAAAGAGCGGCTATTGCCGCTCCTGTAAATACGCCTTGACGACGCGGATCAGTTTATCATAGTCCATCGACGACGTGTCGATGCAGAAATCGTAATTGCGGACGTCGTTCCAGTCGCGTCCGGTAAAGTATTTGTAATAGTTCGCCCGGTATTTGTCGATCTTTTCGATCCGCTCTATCGCTTCCGTCTCATTCACGCCCTGCTGCGCCACGACGCGGGTGATGCAGTTCGCCTCCGACGCATAGAAAAAGAGCCTCGCCACATTCTCATAATCCCGCAAAATGTAATCCGCGCACCGTCCGATAATGATGCAGGACTGCGTATCCGCTAACTGCCGGATGATCTTCGCCTGATACCGGAACAGATTCTCCGGGGACGTAAAATTGTCGCTGCCCGGCGGGAACACCTCGCCGTCGCTGTCCTGCCCCGCGCTCTTTTTGAAAATCGGAATGCGCCGCATATATTCGTCGGCTTCTCCGAAGAGCCCTTCGCTGATGCCGCTGTCGTCGGACGCCATGCGGACGATTTCATTATCATAGGCTTTGATGCCGAACTCCTCTGCAAGTTTTTTACCGAGCGTCCTGCCTCCGCTGCCGTAACTGCGGGCGATCGTAATTACCATATGCTCCATAATATCCTCCCATATTCTTCGCGCACGAGGGCGGTTTGCCGCTGCGCCGCTATTCCCCTAAATACGCCTTCTTGATCGACTCGTCCTCAAGCAGTTCGGACGCCCTGCCTTCAAGTACGATATTGCCTGTTTCCAATACGTAAGCACGATCCGCGATCGACAGGGCTTTTTTCGCGTTCTGCTCCACTAAAAGAACGGTCGTACCCGACGCGGATATCTCCTCGATAATGCGGAAAATCTCCTGCACCAAAAGGGGCGACAAGCCCATCGACGGCTCATCCATCAATACGATCCGCGGCTTCGACATCAGTGCCCGTCCCATGGCGAGCATCTGCTGTTCTCCGCCGGAAAGCGTCCCCGCAAGCTGGTTCTTCCGCTCCTCTAAGCGGGGGAAACTTTTATATACACGTCCGAGCGTCTCTTCCACTTCCGCCTTATCGCTTCTCGTATACGCGCCAAGCCTTAAATTCTCCAGCACCGACAACTGCGCGAACACCCGTCTGCCCTCGGGGACATGCGCCATTCCCTTTGTCACAATCTTATGACCGGGGACTTTGGTGATATCTTCGCCCTCGAATAGAATCTGTCCGCTTTCGGGCGCAAGCATCCCGCTGACGGTCTGCAAGGTGGTCGTTTTCCCGGCGCCGTTCGAACCGATCAGCGCAATGATCTCCCCCTCGTCCACATGAAACGAGATTCCTTTTAACGCACAGATCACGCCGTAATATACGGTTAAATCCTTGATTTCCAACATACTCATATGCTATTCCCCCAAGTACGCCTTGATGACTTCCGGGTTGCTTAAGACGTCGCTCGTCGCTCCGCTCGCCAATTCCTGACCGAAGTTAAGGACGGTCAGTTTTTCACAGATTCCCGAAACGAGTTTCATGTCGTGTTCGATCAAAAGAATCGTAATGTCAAATTCACTGCGGATAAAATGGATCGTATCCATCAGTTCGCCCGTTTCGTTCGGGTTCATTCCCGCGGCAGGTTCGTCCAAAAGAAGCAGTTTCGGCTCCGTCGCCATTGCCCGCGCGATCTCCAATTTGCGCTGTGCGCCGTAAGGCAGATTCGCCGCATAAAGCGACTCGAACTCCAAAAGCCCGAACACGTCCAAAAGTTTGCGGGCGCGTTCGTTCATCTCCCGTTCGGTACGATGATACTTCGGCAGACGTAAGATTCCTTCTAAAGTGGAATACGGATAGGCGTTGTGAAGCCCCACTTTTACATTGTCGAGAACCGACAGTTCGCCGAACAAACGGATATTCTGAAACGTCCGGGCAATTCCGGCGCGGTTGATATCGACCGTGTTCTTCCCCGTGATGTCTTCTCCGTCCAAATAAATCGACCCCTCCGTCGGCGCATAGACCCCGGTTAAGAGGTTAAAAACCGTCGTTTTTCCGGCTCCGTTCGGCCCGATCAATCCGTAGAGTTCGCCCTTTTCTATCGTCATTGAAAGTCCGTCGACGGCACGCAAGCCGCCGAAACGGATGCTTAAATCATTCACCTGTAACATCGACATATTTTTAAGCGTCCTCCTTTTTCTTCCGCGATCCGAACACCGACAGTTTCGGCATGATACGCGCCCGCCATTCCAGTACAGCCGGCGCCCAGTTGAAGAGCATCAGCACGATTAAAAGGATCGAATAGATCAGCATACGGTAATTCGAAAGCCCGCGCAGCATCTCCGGCAAAAGCGTTAAGACAACCGCCGCTACAATCGAACCGCGGAAGTTCCCCAAGCCGCCTAAGACAACGAATACAAGGATCAGAATCGACATGTTGAAATCGAATTTTGACGCAGTGATCGTCGAAAGATAATGCGCATATAACACGCCCGCTACGCCCGCGATCCCCGCCGAAATCACGAATCCCACCATTTTGAAATGCGTGATATTGATGCCGACGGACTCCGCCGCGATCCGGTTGTCGCGAATCGCCTGAATCGCCCTGCCCGTGCGGGAATTAACCAGAAACGTAACCACAACAAGGCAGATCAGAAGCAGCGCCATGCCGATAGTGAACGTCGTTACATGCGGCGTCCCCATAATGCCTTTCGCGCCGTTGATAATCATCTTTCCGCCATCGCCAAGCGTGGACGCATTTTCCGTCACAAAGGAAAAATGTAATCCCGCGTCATCTTTTCCCAAATAAAATACATTTAACAAACCCTTGATGATCTCGCCGAACGCTAAGGTTACGATTGCCAGATAGTCGCCGTTTAAGCGCAGAACCGGGATGCCGATCAAAAAGCCTGCAAGCGCTGCCGCAAGCGTTCCGACGATAAGCGCGAGCAAAAACCGCAGTCCATCCGACGAAATCGATGCAGAGAGCGCATGTGTGATCGACGCGCTGACAAACGCCCCGACCGACATAAATCCCGCGTGACCAAGGGACAGTTCCCCCAAGAAACCGACGCAAAGATTAAGACCCACCGCAACGATCGAATAAATACACAACCCGGCAAGCAGATTCGACATGGAATACGACAGTCCGCCGGTTGCCGATATGATCGTAATGATAATGTAGACCGCAACGAGTCCCGATACCGTCTGCAAAAGGTTTTTCGTAGAAGGAGCAAGTCCTGCCAAAACAGAATTATTTATCATCTTTTTCATTTTGCCACCTACACTTTCTCCCGCGTCACTTTTCCGAACAAGCCGGTCGGTTTGACAAGCAAAACGATAATCAGAACCGCAAAAACAATCGCATTCGCCAACTGCGAAGAGATATACGCGCTCGATAAGTCTTCTATGATTCCCAAAAGGAGTCCTCCGACGAACGCGCCCGGAATCGAACCGATCCCGCCGAATACCGCCGCCGTAAATGCTTTGATGCCCGGCAGCGCACCGGTGTAGGGGTTTAACACATGATACTGGCTGCAAAGCAATACGCCCGCGATTGCCGCAAGCCCCGATCCGATCGCAAATGTCAGGGAAATCGTATTATTGACATTCACCCCCATCAGCATTGCCGCGTCCTTATCCTCCGATACCGCAAGCATCGCCTGTCCCGCTTTTGTTTTGCGGACAAACGTCATCAGCCCGAGCATAATGATAATACAGGCAATGATCGTGAAAATCGTCGTTCCCGGAATCTTCAGGCTTCCATGGAACAGAACCAGCGCCGGAAGTCCCAATACGTCCGGGAAAGATTTCGAATCAGAGCCGAACAAAAGCAATGCGATATTCTGCAAAAAATAACTGACGCCGATTGCCGTAATCAGTACCGCAAGGCTCGCCGCACGGCGCAGCGGCTTATAGGCAACTTTTTCAATCGTTATCCCCAAAAGCGTACACACCGCAACCGATGCCAGAATCGACAGGTAGGGATTCCAGCCGAAACTGTTCACCGCGTAGAAGACTACGTAACTGCCGATCATAATGACGTCGCCGTGCGCGAAGTTCAGCATTTTCGCGATGCCGTAGACCATCGTATACCCCAGCGCCATGATGGCATATATGCTGCCTAAACTGATTCCCGCGATCAGGTAGGATATAAAACTCATCTGTTTCTCCTCATTATAGCGAAAACGGGGATACTTTTGTCTTCAACCAAGTATCCCCGTTAATACTTTTACCGTATGTAAGTTTTAATAATTAGTCCATTGCCTTATATGCGCCGTTCTCAATGATGACAGCCTTCGGCGCCTTATTGACCGCACCGTTGTCATCCCACTGCATGGAATCGCCGGTGATGCCGCCGTCAAATGTCATATCCGCCATCTGCGCCTGCAATGCGTCACAAATATCGGAAACGCTCATATCCGGAGTCACGTTTGCAGCCTCAATCGCCTGTTTGATGATGTAGATTGCGTCATACGCATCCGCGCCGAACTGGTTCGGGATGTCGCCGTATGCTTCCTGATATTTTGCGACGAAATTCTGCGTTGTCTCATCATCTGCATCCGCCGAGAACGGAGTTAAGAGCATAACGCCCTCTGCGAGAGATGTATCAAACCCCTCTAACGTAAGGATGCCGTCCATGCCGTCAACGCCGAAAAACGTCGGTGCATAGCCCATATCCTTCGCCTGCTGCAAGATGATGGACGCTTCCTGATAGTAGATCGGAAGGAAAACAAGTTCCGCGCCCGCTTCCTGCGCCTTCTGCAGCTGTGTGGAAAAGTCTGTCTTGGTATCGTCCGTGAACGCCGTATCGGAGACTACATCCAAACCTTTTGTGCCGGACTCGGATACGAACGTATCATGGATGCCCTGTGAATAAACATCCGCGCTGTTATAAATTACCGCTACTTTGGAGACGCCGTCAAGCGAATCCGCAATGTAGTCAGCGGAAGCCGTTCCCTGATTCGGGTCGGTAAAGCAGACCTGATATACATTGTCGTTGCCGTCGATAACATCCGTCGAAGATGCGGACGGTGTAATCTCAAACATGTGATCTGCCGCCGTCTCCGTCGCAACAGCGATACACGGAGAGGTCGTAACCGTACCCATCAAAATCTGCATGCCCCAGTCCTTCAACGCGTTGTAAGCATTTACGGACTTCTCGGGATCATGAACGTCGTCCTCAAAGCGATACGCGATGTTATATCCGTTGATGCCGCCAGCCTCGTTGATCTCATCTACCGCGATCTGCGCCGCATTCGTAACGCACGAGCCGTAAATTGCAGCCGCACCCGTTGTCGGACCGATGCCGCCGATGTAAAACGTATCCGCGCCGCCTTCGCTGCTTGT
>CAJOQZ010000347.1 GCA_905236585.1 uncultured Lachnospiraceae bacterium | reverse complement strand
GCTGCACGTTAAGGACGGCGAGGCAACGGCGGATATGACGCTCGGCGGCACAGGATATCTATATCTTTTCATGGGAACAGGAGAGGAAGCCGCAGCGGAAACGGAAGATGCGGACGGACTTGGGATTGCTTATGAGGAGGACGAGGACGGCGCCTATCACTATACGGTGCCGGTCGGGGCGTTGAATCAGGTGACCGAATGCAGCGGTTACTCTAAGAAAAAAGAACAGTGGTACGACCACAGCATTGTATTTAGGGCGGAAAGTCTGCCGGAGGAAGCGTTTGCGGTAAGGGCATACATAGCGGCGGAGCAGGAAAAAGTCGATGCGCCGGACGGAACCTATCAAGTGGATGTGACAATGACCGGAGGATCGGGAAAAGCGACGATTGCGTCACCGGCAGCGGTGACAGTCGCGGACGGACATGCCACCGCGACGGTAGAGTGGTCGAGTCCGAACTATGATTATATGGTGGTCGGCGGACAGATCTATCTGCCGGTGAACGACGGCGGCAATTCGGTTTTTGAGATTCCTTTGATGACAGTTTCCGAACCGTTTTCGGTGGTCGGAGATACCACGGCGATGAGCGTTCCGCACGCGGTAAGTTATGAACTTGACTTTGACGGAAGCGTTCTGTCGGAATAGGAGAAGGTGCGCATGGAATACCTTCATATGCCGCGTTGGATGCGTGCAATCATCGTTGTCTGTGCCGCAATGCTTCTTTTCGCCGCCTGCGGACGGGAAACGGCATTCGATCGGCGCACACAGCCGGTCGGCGAAGAAACTGCCGGAGAGGCGTCTGCGGCAGAAGACGGCAAGCCCCCCGAGATCGAGGGGCTTACATTTTCGGACGAAATGTCGCTTGCCTATGCGAAAGAATTTCATGTGTATCATTATGAGGACGGCTATACGCTGATCGCGGTGGGCGAGAGAAAGTACCTGATCCTGCCGGAGGGGGAGCGTGCCAATAAAGAGGGGTTTCCGTCGGATCTGATATTGCTGCAGGCGCCGGTCGACAACATCTATCTGGCGGCGACGGCGGCGATGTCGCTGTTTGATTCGATGGACGCATTGGATGCGATCTCGTTTTCTTCAATTCACAAAAAAGACTGGTACATTCCGGGCGCACGCGCCGCGATGGAAGACGGCGCGATCGCGTTTGCCGGAAAATACGACGCGCCGGATTATGAGAGCCTCGTGGCGGCGGACTGCGAACTTGCCGTAGAATCAACCATGCTTCTTCATGTGCCGCAGATACAGGAAAAACTGGAGGCGCTGGGCATTCCTGTTTTTATCGATCATTCGAGTTACGAGGGGGAACCGCTCGGGCGGACCGAATGGATCAAGTGCTACGGTGCGCTGCTTGGAAAAGAAGACGCGGCGGAGGCTTTTTTTGAAAAACAGGAGGCAAAGGCGGCGGCGGTCGAACAGAAGTTGGAAGAAAAACTCAAAGACGGCTTGCAGGGGGAAAAGCCGTCGGTGGCGTTCTTTTTTATCAACGCGGCGGGGAATGCGGTCGTCCGCAAAAGCGACGATTATATTCCGAAAATGATCGCGGCGGCAGGAGGACGATATGTGTTTTCGGATTTGGAAAATCCTAACCCCGACAGCAGCAGCGGCTCGGTGACGATTTCCATGGAGGAGTTTTACGCGGCGGCAAAGGACGCCGATTATCTGGTCTATAACGCGATCATTGAAAAGATGCCGAAGACGGTGGAAGACCTGGCCGCGGTTCAGCCGCTTTTGGGCGAGTTTTCTGCCGTTGAAAGCGACCGTGTGTACTGTGTGGACAACAACCTGTATCAGGCGACCGACAAGACCGCCGGGATTATAGAGGATTTTTACCGGATGCTGTATGAAGAAGCGAAAGACGGCGAGTATATACAGAAAGTGCCGAGGGAATAAAGGTTTTGGAATCAGTACGGCTAAGAGGATTAACGGTTTGGTTCTCTCATATAGCCGCTGGTGGATGTGAAAACGAGGCGGATATGCGTTATGAAGATATGAAACGAAAAGAATACCGCAGGTACGCCCTTATTTTTGCGGGGCTGCTTTTGCTGCTGCTTCTGTTTGCCGGACTGTCGCTTATGACAGGCAGCATTTCTGTACCGCTTCGGGATATATGGCGGCTGTTTCGCGGGGGCATGGCAGATGAGACGGCGGCTGCCGTCATTTTCAAAATCCGTCTGCCGCGGCTTTTGCTGTCGCTCCTGTTAGGCGGCGCGCTTGCCGTGTCGGGCTATCTTTTGCAGACGTTTTTTGACAATCCGATTGCGGGACCGTACGTCCTTGGGATATCGTCGGGGGCGAAAATGATGGTGGCGATCGTCATGGTGTTTTTCCTCGGCAGGTACGCGGCGGTTTCTTCGCTTGTGCTGATTGCGGCGGCATTTGCCGGAGCGCTGCTATCGACCGGGTTCATCCTTTTGATATCGCGGCGGACGGAGCATATGGCGTCGTTGCTTGTTGCGGGCATCATGGTCGGCTATATCTGCTCGGCGGTGTCGGAATTTGTGATTACATTCGCGGCGGACGCGGATATTGTGAACCTGCACGGGTGGTCGCAGGGGAGTTTCGCGTCGGCGAACATGGGAAATGTCATGTGGTCGGCGGGCATCGTCTGTATCGCCGGAGCGGTGCTTTTGTTTTTGGCAAAACCGCTTGGCGCACTCCGCATGGGCGAGGCTTACGCCGTAAGCGTAGGGGTGAACATCCGTATTTTGCGGACGGCGATCATCCTGCTGTCCGGGCTTCTTTCCGCAACGGTGACGGCGTTTGCCGGACCTGTGTCCTTTGTCGGGATTGCGGTGCCGATTCTGATGCGTCGGCTGCTTGCGACGTCAAAGCCTGCGGTTTTGGTAGCGGGATGTTTTTTTTGCGGAGCGGCGGTTGCCTGCGGCTGCGACATGGTTGCAAGGAGCGC
>CAJOQZ010000346.1 GCA_905236585.1 uncultured Lachnospiraceae bacterium | reverse complement strand
GGAACTGATCTGCAAGCGCATCCTGCCGGAACTGAACAGCTTCAAGCAGACGGTCCTGATCGAGATGTGCAAGGAATATCTGATGAAAAATTCCGAGGAGGATCGTGCGCCCTTTACCATTGATGCTATCGGCAACTGGTGGGAGAACGACGAAGAGAAGAAGACGTCGGAAGGTTTCGACCTTGTTGCGCTCGGCAACGACGGGGAAAAGGCGGCGACGATTTTCGCCCGCTGCTATTATACGGACAAGCCGGTTGAGATCGCGACGCTGAAGGCGCTGATCGAATTGACGAAAAAAGCGAAGCATAAGGACGGCGACGACGTGTTCTATCTGGTGTTCGCCAGCAGCGGCTTCCATGAGAACGCCATGACCGTTGCTTCCGCGATAAAGAATATCATGCTGATACCATTGGAAGAGGTCGTTGGTGCGTTTTCGCAGCAGCCGGCATAATTTTTGGAAAGCATATCTTGCAAAGGGCGTCGTTCTCGCCCGTGAGAGATATGCTTTTAGAACGGTTCTCAAAACAGAGAGAGGGGTAAAGGGATTTTGGAAAATCGAAAGTTGATTTTTTGCACAAAGGAGCAGATTCCGGCGGGCGTGGAGTTCATTCGCGCATCGCTTACAAGGCGCAAACTTCCGTCGAAGGAGATTGCCCGTGCTCTTCTTTCCGCGGAGGAGGTGCTTGCGCGGCTTGTTGACAATGCGTCCGGCGGCGGCGAGCAGGTTGCGATTGAGATCGGCGGACTCTTCGGCAGCGTAGAGATCCGGTTTCGGGCAAGGGGAAGCGCGTTCGGCGCGGCGGATATTGAAAAAGAGATTTTATTCGAACAGGAGGACGAGGAAGCGAATGAGGTTCTTCGTCGGATGCTCGATAAACTGCTGGGGGACAGGCTGCAGATCAAGAACGCAAACGGCGTCAATCATGTGTTGATGCGTGTCAGAAAGTCGCGTTATTCAGGTCTTATCTATACGCTTCTTGCGCTGATGTTCGGCGTTTTGACAGGTTTTGCCATGCATGCGTTGCTGCCGGACGAGACTGCCGGGAGCATCAGTGCTTATGTTTTTTCTCCGGTCTATACGGTATTCATGAATGCCTTAAAAATGATCGTTGCGCCGCTTGTTTTTTTCTCCGTTGCATCGAGTATCGCGGATTTCGGGGATATCAAGGCATTGGGGCGGATCGCCGTAAGGGTTGTCGCCATGTACCTGTGCACCTCGATGATCGCCATCGGCGTGGGTCTTCTGACATATCGGATTTTTCCCATCGGAGATACGTCTCTCGCGTCGGTGGTGTCTTCCACGGCGGCGGCGGATACGATAGCAAAGGGGGAGAGCGTTACGATTTCCATTAAGGACACGCTGATCGGCGTCGTCCCGACCGATGTCGTTTCGCCGTTCCAAAAGGCGGACATGCTCGGGATCATCTTCCTTGCGGTCGTACTGGGTCTTTCGGCGGCGTCGCTTGGCGGGAAGTACCCGCTCGCTATTGAACTGCTTACGACCTTTAACGCTATTTTTTCCAAGATTACCGCGGTTCTTGTAAAATTCATTCCGCTGGTTGTTTTTTGCTCCATGGCAAAGATGATGATTTCGATGAACCTTAAGAGCCTTCTTAATGTCATTGTGTGGGTGCCGGTCATCTATTTCGGGGATTTTTTGATGATAGGCGTTTACCTGATTCTGCTCTTGCTTTTGACGGGGCTTAACCCGCTTGTATTCTTAGCAAGATACTATCCGGCGATGTTTACCGCATTTTCATTCGGGTCAAGCAACGCTGCGCTGCCGTCCTCGATGAAGCAGTGCGATGAGATGGGCGTCTCGCCGAAGGTATATTCGTTTTCCCTTCCACTGGGCGCAACGATCAATATGGACGGAAGCTGCATCTCGCTTATGATTTCCACCCTGTTCTTTGCCAAAATCTTTGGAGTTGCGGTAACGGGCGGCACGCTGCTTACGCTGTTTATTGCGATTATGGTGCTTTCGGTCGGAAGCCCCGGCGTCCCGGGCGGCAACCTTGTCTGTATCGCGCTGCTGGTGCCGCAGATCGGCATTCCCGCGGAGGCGATCAGTCTGGTCATGGGGGTTTATCCGATCGTCAGCATGATGCAGACTTGCGCGAACGTGACGGGGGATGCCGCTGTTACGGTGATAGCGGCGAAGCATGAGAAACTTTTTGATATAGAAAAATATTATCAGCGGCAGAAGGCGAATTGATGCCTCTGATATCGAGAACAAACAATCTCCGTGTAAGGTTAAGGCATTATTGCCGTCGAACACGGAGATTTGTATGTTCCATCGGCAGGATTTTAATTCATTTACAAAACGCCGCACAAAGGCTACAATGAGTAGTGGATGAACGGGGAGTCCGCCACTACTCATTGTATTTCTATGGCAAAAGAGAAATCAAAAAACCGATCGATCAAAAAAAGGCTGAAGTGCTTCATTGTCGTTCAGTCTGTTTTTCTCATCCTATTTTTAGGGGCGCTGGTCTGGTTCTATGCCAGCGGCTACGCGGGCAGGATCTCCGCCCTGAAAACCGAGGCGGAGCGGCTGGTGCGCAATTCCACCGCCGACACGTTCAAAAAGACGCAGACCTCGATCGCCTACGACGTGACCGGCAAGACGCTGTCCATTTTGAAAGGTGAACGGGACGTATATTATCTGAAATACGACGACATCCCATTGAACGCCAAAAACGCGATCATCAGCGTGGAGGATAAAAAATTTTACAGACACCATGGCGTGGATTACAAAGCGATCATCCGTGCGACGTACTCCATGCTTAGAAATCAGAAGATCACGCAGGGGGCGAGCACGATCACGCAGCAGCTGGCACGGAACGTGTTTTTGACGCAGGAGCGGACATGGGAGCGCAAACTCGAGGAGATCTTCATTGCGAGCGAACTGGAAAAACGCTATTCCAAGTCGGCGATCCTGGAGTTTTACCTGAACAACATATATTTCGGCAACGGCTATTACGGCATACAGGCGGCGAGCATCGGATATTTTTCCAAAGAGATCGCGGATCTGTCCGTGTCGGAAACGGCGTTTTTGCTTGCGATCCCGAACAACCCGACCTATTATGACCCGCTGGTGCATTTCGACCACACCTTAACGCGGCGCAACAAGATTTTGGAGAACATGCTGGACGAGCGCATGATTTCCGAGAACGTCTGCGACACATCCATCCGGGAGACGATCATCCTAAACCGCGCCGACGAGGAACCGGCGAAATACGACTATGCCGAGACGTATACGTTTTACTGCGCGACAAGGGCGCTGATGGAGAACAACGGATTCGCCTTTCAAAACGAATTTGCGTCGGACGAAGCGAAGGAGATCTACCAAAGCGAATATGACGAGATGTACGCCCGGTGCAACGCCGCGCTCTATAACGGCGGCTACCGGATTTACACGTCGCTGAATCTCGAGATGCAGGACGCCTTGCAAAAAAGCGTAGACGAATGCCTGTCCATGTTCACGGAGCGGTCGGAGGAGGGGATCTATACCCTGCAGGGGGCGGCGGTCTGCATCGACAACCCGACCGGCATGGTGCGGGCGATCGTCGGCGGGCGGAGCCAGAATCTGACCGGCTACACGTT
>CAJOQZ010000345.1 GCA_905236585.1 uncultured Lachnospiraceae bacterium | reverse complement strand
TTTACGCGGAATTGATTTCATTCAGATCCCGACGACATTGCTTTCCCAGGTCGACAGCAGCATCGGGGGGAAGACCGGCATCGATTTCTTGCAGTTCAAAAATATGATCGGCGCGTTTTATATGCCGCGGCTGGTATATATCAATTCGAATGTATTATCGACGTTGCCTCCCGATCAGTTTTCATCCGGCATGGGAGAAGTAATTAAATACGGAATGATCCAGAGGGAAGACTTCTTCCAATATTTAATGAAGGAATCCGATTCCATAAAGGCGCTTGACGCAGCATCTCTATCGAAGATCATTGAGATCAGCTGCCGATGCAAAAAGGAAGTTGTCGAGATCGATCCGACGGAGCAGGGGATTCGGGCGCATTTGAATTTTGGACATACGATAGGACATGCGATTGAGAAGATGTCGGATTTTCGGCTGTTCCATGGTCAATGTGTCGGTCTTGGCATGATCGCTGCGACTTATCTTTCCATGAAACGCGGATATATTAGCGAAGAGGAGTATCAAAGTCTGCTTCATATTTTAAGGCTATATGATATGCCGACATCGACAAGCGGGATGTCGGTGGAGGATGTGTTTCTTGCCACAAAATCCGACAAAAAAATGGTAGGGAACAAAGTGAAATTCATTCTTTTGGATCGGATCGGTCACGCGTTTATCGAAACCGGCGTGACGGATGATGAACTGAAGGAGGCTATAGCGGTGGTGGTAAAAGATGCGTAAACGGGTATTTTATTTTTCCATGCTGCTTCTTGCCCTTGCCCTGATTGCCCTTGATTTTTGGACAAAAGAATTGGCAATCTCCCGGTTAAAGGAGCAGTCGGATATCATATTAATTTCCGGTATCCTGCAGTTTCACTATTTAGAGAATACCGGCGCCGCTTTTTCCATATTAAAAGGACAGACGGTAATCTTTTATATTCTGACGCCTTTTCTTTGTGCCGCAATTTCCTATGTGTTTTTCAAACTGCCTTATGAGAGCCGTTTTTTGCCGGTGCATTTTTGCTGTATCTTTTTAATCGCGGGGGCGATTGGAAATTTTGCGGATCGCATTCGCTTCGGCGCGGTGACGGATTTTATTTATTTTTCCCTGATCGATTTTCCGGTATTTAATGTTGCCGACATCTATGTGACTTGCAGTATGACGGTTTTGTTCATATTACTGATGTTTTATTATAAAGAAGATGACTTCGAGAGGATATTCGGCAAAAATGGATGACGAATCGCTTCATATTTATATAGAAGAAACAGATGCAGGCGCAAGGCTTGATAAGTTCTTATCCGAAGGAACCGGCAATTCGCGCAATCATATCCAAAACCGGCTTGCGGAGGCGACAATTCTTGTAAACGGCGCACCGGCAAAAGCAAATTATACGATTCGCGTGGGGGATGTGATCACGATAGAGCGCATTGTGCCGCACGAAGTCGCAATCGTTCCCGAGAATATTCCGCTGGATATACTATATGAAGATAAAGATCTTTTGATCGTAAACAAGCCTAAAGGAATGGTTGTTCATCCTGCGCCGGGGCATGAAAGCGGTACGCTTGTAAATGCGGTCATGTATCATTGCGGAAAGGAATTATCCGGCATCAACGGCGAAATCCGCCCCGGAATCGTCCACCGGATCGATAAAGATACGACAGGGACGCTTGTCATCTGCAAGAACGACGCAACGCATATTGCCATGGCAGATAAGTTGAAAGATCATTCCATTACCCGACACTATGTCGGGATCGTATACGGACGTTTTGCAAACGATTCCGGCACAGTCGACGCACCGATCGGCAGGGGTGCAAAAGACCGCAAAAAAATGTGCGTGACGGAGAAAAACAGCCGTCATGCCGTCACCCATTATAAGGTGCTGCGGCAGTTTAAGGAGTATTCTTATTTGAAATTTTCGCTGGAAACCGGTCGTACGCACCAGATCCGCGTTCATATGAAGCATATTAATCATCCGATATTAGGAGACGAAGTCTATGGACCGGCAAAATGCCCGTATCGCTTGGAGGGGCAGACGCTTCATGCCGAAACGATCGGTTTTATCCACCCGACGACGGGGCAGTATCTGGAAGTGAATGCGCCGTTGCCGGAATATTTCGAACATTTGCTTCGGATATTGCCGGTATAGGTTGACAAGAACCACAATATATTGCTATAGTATAGAAGATTGAATCACGCTCTGTACCAAGATATAGTATGTAAGGGGAATCATATTACCGTTACATGTACAGAAGATTTCTTTCAGGAGATAATTAACATGAAAAAACAGATAAAAACATATCTTGCATTATTCTTAAGTGTTTTCTTTTTGGGATTATCCGTTCAAACAACTGCATACGCAGACGGGACGACGATGATCTATCTTTCGGAAAAGAGTATCGGCGTCGGAGACTCTTTGACGATGACAGTCAACGGCTCGTCAAGTTCGACGATTACGGTACGGTACAATGCGTCCGTACTTACTTTGACGAACTGCGATGCATCCGGTTATACGACGAACGGCAACGCAATTACTTTTACCGGTAAGTCTGCGGAAATCACGTTCAAGGGGGCTTCGGAGGGAACGTCCAACCTGATTGTTGCATCCGACACCTTAACAGGCGCATCCACATCCGTTAATGTAAGCGGTGGTTCTTCGAGTTCGTCGAGTACGGATAATTCGGATAATTCCGATAATTCCGACACGTCTTCGGATAATGATGATGCATCGGATACGGATACGTCGGAAAATGATACGGATACAGGCAGCGACGCATCCGACAATGCGGACGATGGTGATTTTTCTTATGAAGGCACTGCCTATGTGATTTCCGAGAGGTATGGTGATTCGGAAGTGCCATCCGGTTTTTCCAAAACGACCCTTGAGATTCATGGTTCCACGTATAACGAGCCGGTCAATGATGCCATGACGCTTCTTTACTTAAAGCCCGCTTCCGACACGAGCGGTTCCGGGGAGTTTTATGTCTACGATACGGCAAATGACACGGTATCGCCCATGCGTCTCGTCGGGGATATGTCTCATTATGTCATTATTACTACGCCGGATACGCTGTTACAGGATGATTTGGTCGAAACGGGTTTTGCGATCGACGAACTCATTTTCCCGGGTTATCAGATTGACGGCGTGACAAATGATTTTTACTTTATTTACGGTATGAACGAGAATCAGTCCTATGGCTGGTATCAATACGACTCTTTGGCAGGAACGGTGCAGCGGGTGAATACCGACCTGTTGAGCCGCGTTCCCTCCGGGGGGTCAAGCGGAGACGGCAATGACGGTACCGGCGACGGCAGCGATGGAACAGCAGATGACGGCAAAAGCGGCAAGGGCGGATCTTTCCTTGAGAAGATCATGCCGCTGTTTGAAGATGTGCGGCTGATGCTTGCGATCATGATCTTTGTTCTTGCGGTGCTTATCATTGTGATTATCAATCTTCTTGTATTCCACCGGAAGGATGATGAGGAAGTTTTCGGGGATGAAGATGACGATGCGGACATCAATTTGATCGGCTC
>CAJOQZ010000344.1 GCA_905236585.1 uncultured Lachnospiraceae bacterium | reverse complement strand
TTACCGCGTTGATCCCGGTTTTGATTCAGAGGGCAAAATTCCTTAACCGCCTGACGTGGCTCTATGCCGCCATAGGAATTATTGGGCTTATGGTCGTATGCTTGGCAGGACGGACAGTCAACGGTGCGAAACTTAATCTCTCCTTCGGCGGAATTACGATCCAGTTGTCGGAGTTTATCAAAATCCTTTTTGTCTTCTTCGTTGCCTGTATGCTGTACCGTTCAACCGAACGAAGGCAGATTGTGATCACCTCAGCGGTCGCGGCACTGCATGTCTTGATCCTGGTAGGGTCGCGGGATCTCGGAAGCGCGGGGATTTTTCTGTTGACGTATCTGGTTATGCTCTATGTGGCGACAAGGCAGCCGCTATACCTGCTCGGCGGATTTGCATTTGGAGCGGTAAGCGTGTGCGCGGCGAACTTTTTGTTTTCCCACGTAAGGAATCGGTTTTTGGCGTGGAAGGACCCCGTGGCGGTCATCGACGGCGCGGGCTATCAGGTGGCGCAGTCCTTGTTTGCGATTGGGACGGGCGGCTGGTTCGGAAGCGGTCTGTATCAGGGAATGCCGGAGAAAATTCCGGTGGTGACGTCCGACTTTGTTTTTTCCGCCATCTCGGAGGAACTTGGCGCCCTTTTTGCACTGTGTCTGATCTTTCTTTGTATCGGGTGCTTTCTGATGTTTTTCAATATTGCGTTACAGATTAAGGACCCGTTTTACAAATTGTTAGCGCTCGGGCTTGGATGTGAGTATGGGACGCAGGTGTTTTTAACGCTTGGCGGCGTGATTAAATTCATTCCTTCGACCGGCGTGACGCTGCCGCTGATCAGCTACGGGGGAAGTTCGCTGTTGGCGACGATGACGTTGTTTGCGATTGTGCAGGGATTGTATCTGTTAAAAGATGAAAAGTATTATGAAACCATTGAGCGATAATCATTCAAATGAGAAAGAAAATCTGTTCTTCCGCTTAAAGAATCTCGGCGCCAAACGACGCGGAAGAAACCATGAGGTTGCGGTGGTGACGTATGGTTTTTTGTTTCTTTTTATGGCAATGGCGCTGTATTTTGTCTGGTTTGTTGCATTTGAAAGCGAGTCTTTTATCAACAGCCCGTATAATGCGCGGGTCAAGCAGTTTTCCAAACATGTGATTCGCGGCGATATTGTTTCGTCGGACGGTAAAGTGCTGGCAACCTCGTCGGTGGACGAAGCCGGGAATGAAACGCGCCGCTATCCGTACGCGAACGAATACGCGCATGTTGTCGGATATGTGACGAATGGGATGGCGGGAGCGGAACTGGAAGCGAATTTCAATCTGCTGCGGTCGCATTCTTTTTTTGTCGAGAAGATCATAAATGACGTCAACGAAAAAAAGAATCAGGGAGACGCTGCGGTACTGACGATCGACTCGTCCTTGCAGGACGTTGCCTACGCGGGACTTGGCACGTATAAGGGAGCGGTGGTAGCGATCGAGCCGTCCACCGGAAAAATCCTGTGTCTGGTGTCCAAGCCGGACTATGATCCGAATACGATCGCGGCGAACTGGGATATTATCACGGGCGATGAGAGTTCCACCGTGCTTTTGAACCGTGCGACCCAAGGGTTATATCCGCCGGGATCGACGTTCAAGATCGTAACGGCGCTCGAATATCTCTCCGAGGGCGGCAGGATGTCCGATACGTTTGACTGCGAGGGAACTTATACCTATGACGATGTGACGATCCATTGCTATAAAAACAGCGTCCACGGGCATCAGGATTTTAAGGAGACGATCGGAAATTCCTGCAACTGCGCATTTGCCGAGATCGGGCTGGAACTTAATGTGGATCGGATGGGCGATTTATGCGAGCAGCTGCTGTTTAATAAAAATTTGCCGACAACCTTAAATAACGCGAAAAAAAGTTCGTTTGTTTTGGAAAAAGGGGATTCAACATCGCTTCTGATGCAGACGGCGTTCGGACAGGGAGAAACGCTGATGACGCCGATGCACGGCGCCATGCTTGCCGCGGCGATCGCCAACGACGGCGAATTGATGCGGGCATACGACATTGACCGCACGCTCAATTCAGGCGGCGACAAAGTACAGAAGTTTGCCCCGCGCTCGGCGGGGAACATTATGTCAAAAGCACAGGCAGATACCTTAAAAACCCTGATGCGCTATGTCATCACGGACGGCACCGGTACGGCAATGGACGTCGATACCTATACTGCCTACGGCAAAACCGGAACGGCGGAGTTCAATGAGGCGAAAGACGCGCATTCGTGGTTTATCGGATATGCGGAAAACGACGGAAGACAGATGGCGATCGCGGTAGTCATGGAAGGCGCCGGAAGCGGCAACGGATACGCGCTTCCGTTGGCAAAACAGGTGTTTGACACTTATTTCAAATGAATGGTGGATATTTTTTATAAAATGCGGTATACTATCCGTTAGGTTTTCATACACATCGAAGGGAGCATTGCAATGATCGAAGCAACGAGCTGCGGCGGTGTGGTTATATTTCGGGGGAAGATCCTTCTGTTGTATAAGAATTATCACAGGCATTATGACGGATGGGTTTTGCCGAAAGGAACGGTAGAAGAGGGCGAGTCGTTTGAAGATACGGCTCTGCGTGAAGTGAAAGAGGAAAGTGACGCGGACGCGACGATCATTACATATGTCGGTCCGAGTTCCTATACGTTTACGGTTCCTGAAGGATTGGTCAATAAGACCGTTCACTGGTATTTAATGCGAGGCGAAAGTTACCACAGTAAGCCGCAAAAAAAGGAGTTTTTCGAGGACGCCGGTTATTATAAGTATCACGAAGCGTTTCATTTATTAAAATTTCCGAACGAAAAACAGATCCTGCGGGAAGCCTATCAGGAATTTATCCGCCAGAAGCGCAGCGGCGGCTGGTATCCGTCGCGGGAGAATTGATATTGAACGTAACGTTTGCGAAAAAAGTGTATCTATCCGATGCGAATCTGGATAAAGAAGCCGTCCGCAAAGATATCCTGACCGGCAGGATAAAGCGCGGAATGTATGCGATCATGCCGGCAGCGGGGAAGGATCTGCTGGATATCGTTCCGCTTCGGGATTTGCGGCAGCCGCATTTGTACGCGGATGAGGTTACGATCATCGGTCTGGCAAAAGGCTATCGGCGTGCGGTTCTTACAGTACAGAAGATGATTTGCGATCTGTATGCCGCGAATAAGGATTTGGACATTCATGCTTTTTTTGATTTTTAAGATCATCGGCATTATCATATTGTCTGTATTGACGGCGGTTGTTCTTTTTTTGTGCTACCTGCTGTTTTCGCCGCTTACCTACAAGGCGGCGGGAGAGATTACGGATCGGAAATCCCTTGTCATATCGGCGCATGATATGCTGCGGTTCGTCTCGTTTACCTTTCGATATACGGACGGGGAAAAAGAATCGAGTCTTGTGCTGCTGTGGGGGCTGATAAAAAAAGGAAAAGCCAATAAAGCGGATTCCCATGAGGAAGCCGAAGAAGTAAAACCGATAGCAGTATCGGAGGAAGATGCTGCAGGCGGCGAGCCTTCCGGGCAGGGCGCACAAATTATTAAGCCGCAAGATGACGACGATTTGAAGCCGGATGATGCGGCAGTAGAGGAAGAAGAAGCACCGGACGAAGATTCTGTTTCCGACGAGGAACGTGAGTTTATGGACGCGGTCACAAAGGAGGCATATGCGTCGGCATCCGAGGTGAAGGTTTCCTTATCGGATCGTATAGACCGCTCCGTCGAAAAAGTACAGGACGGCGCGAAAAAAGCATCTGCGGCATGGGATGAACTTAACGATACGCGCAATCAGGAGGCGATCGCGTATATATGCAGACAGGCGGTTATTTTGATTAAAAAAATATTGCCCCGGATTGAAATGGCGGATGTGGACTATGCTTTGTCCGAACCGGATTTAACCGGAGAATTGACCGGAGCGTTGGCGCTATGTCCTTGCTGTTATGGACGAAAGGTACATTTGTCGCCGGATTTTGCAGCGGCGGAGGCATTTGTCCGCGGAGAAGTTCGGCTGCGGGGGGACATCCGGCTGTTTCGGGTTGTGTGGTTTGCGTTAAAACTGATCTTACATAAAGATTGCAGAAGACTATATAAGAAGATACGAAGAGGATAACGATCATGGCAAAACAGGAAGAAATGTTTTTGAATGCGGCAAAATCACTTTTTAACGGGATGGACGGATTTCTGTCGACCAAGACGGTTGTCGGTGAACCGGTCTATATCGGGGATACGATCATCCTTCCTTTGGTGAATGTTACATTCGGTATGGCGGCGGGCGCATTTGCCGGTGAAAAGAAAAACAACGGCGGCGGGGGGATCGGCGGGAGATTGACGCCGTCTTCGGTCATCGTCATCCACGACGGAACGACGCGGCTTATCAATATTGCCAGCAATTCGGGACTGAATAAACTGCTTGATATGCTGCCGGATTTTGTGGATAAATTCCGTAAAAAGGATGTCGTGATCGACGAAGAAAAAGAAGCGAGAAAAGAAGCGGCGGCGGAACTTTCCGAAACGATAACGGACGCCGCGAATCTGGAATAAAAGAGTAAAAACCTATGCGAAGACAAGTATTATCTATTTTGGTGGAAAATGAATCGGGCGTATTGAGCCATATCTCCGGATTGTTCTCAAGACGCAGTTATAATATTGATTCGATATCGGCGG
>CAJOQZ010000343.1 GCA_905236585.1 uncultured Lachnospiraceae bacterium | reverse complement strand
CTGCCGTGCGGCAGACTTACTCCCTCGCTCTCCGCCTGTTCGAGTTTGGAAAGTCCTACTCGCGCCTGCGCCAAGAGGTCGGATACCTCGAAAAGCATCTGCGTCTGCGTACTTACATCCGCATCGCACGCTGCGCGCACCTGATTGATGGACTCCGCGAGCGCCGTCGTATAGCGGATGACCGCCGGTATGATCTGCTTGCGGATGATGTCGATCATCGTTTTCGCCTCAATATTGATCTTCTTCGCGTAGATGTCGTACTCGATCTCCGCCCGCGACTGCAATTCCGCACGCGTCAGCACGCCGAACCGTTCAAAAAGACGTACCGTATGCTCTCTGGTAAGCGCCGGAATCGCATCGACCATATTGCGGATGTTGGGAAGCCCCCGCCGCGCCGCCTCTTCGACCCATTCCTCCGAATAGCCGTTGCCGTTGAAAACGATCCGCTCGTGCGCTTTTGCCATCTGCTTTATCAGATCATGCACCGCTAAATCGAAATCTTCCGCCTGCTCTAAGATATCGCAGACATCCGCAAAAGCCTCCGCAACGATCGTATTTAAGACCGTATTCGGCTCTCCCACCGAATCTTCCGAGCCGACCATCCGAAACTCAAATTTGTTGCCGGTAAATGCAAACGGCGACGTCCGGTTCCGATCGGTCGCGTCCTTTAGAAAGTCCGGCAGCGTCGTAACGCCTGTCTTCAGATGCTCGCCCTCAATGCTGTGGGTCGCCGCGCCTGTCGATATCAACTGCGTCAAAACGTCCTGCAGCTGCGTCCCGAGATATACCGATATTATCGCCGGAGGCGCCTCGTCCGCTCCCAGACGGTGGTCGTTGCCGACATCCGCCGCTGACTCCCGAAGCAGGTCGGCGTGTTCGTCGACTGCTTTTAGAATGCAGCACAAGACGAGTAAAAACTGAATATTCTCATGCGGCGTCGTCCCCGGCTCCAACAGATTGATGCCGTCGTCCGTAACGAGCGACCAGTTGTCATGCTTGCCCGAACCGTTCACCCCGGCAAACGGCTTCTCATGTAAAAGGCATTGCAGCCCATGGCGGTACGCCACCTTTTTCATCGTCTCCATGACAAGTTGGTTGTGGTCTACCGCGACGTTCGCCTCCGCGTAAATCGGCGCCAGTTCATGCTGTGCCGGGGCAACTTCGTTATGCTGCGTTTTTGCGGAAACGCCGAGTTTCCAAAGTTCCGTATTGACATCCTTCATAAACGAGGCAATCCGCTCCCGGATGGCGCCGAAATAGTGATCGTCCATCTCCTGCCCTTTCGGCGGCATTGCTCCGATCAGCGTGCGTCCGGTATAGACCAAGTCTTTTCTCGCTAAAAAGTTCTCCCTGTCAATGATAAAATATTCCTGCTCGATGCCGACCGACGGCGTCACATGCTTCGACGTCGTATTCCCGAACAGGCGAAGCAGCCGAAGCGACTGTTCATTGATCGCCTGCATGGAGCGAAGCAGCGGCGTCTTTTGATCGAGAGCCTCTCCCGTAAAGGAGCAGAACGCGGTCGGAATGCAAAGCGTCGCCCCTGCGGCATCCTGCCGCACAAAGGCGGGAGAAGTGCAGTCCCACGCCGTATAGCCGCGCGCCTCGAATGTCGCCCTAAGCCCCCCTGACGGGAAAGACGACGCGTCCGGCTCACCCTTGATCAGTTCCTTGCCGGAAAAACTCATCAGCACCTTGCCGTTGTCCATCGGCGCCGTAATGAAAGCGTCATGCTTCTCCGCCGTCATGCCGTTTAAGGGCTGGAACCAGTGGGTAAAATGCGTCGCGCCTTTTTCAATCGCCCATTCTTTCATTTCATGCGCAACGACGTCCGCCGTCTCGGAATCGAGTTCCTTCCCTTCGCGGATCGTCTCTTTGAGTTTTTTGTACGTCTTTTTCGGCAGACGCTCCTGCATGGTCGCGTCGTTAAATACATTTTCCCCGAAGTAATCGGCAACATTTTGATTGGCTGTATCGGACATATTTTTTACCTTTCATAATCGGGCTTGTCACTTGTACAAAAAAGGGCGTTCCGCACACGGAACACCCCGTTTCTAAACATCTTAGGATCAAGCCTTGCCATCGGAACCGAACAACTTGATCTTTGCTTTCGTCTCTTCCTCAATCGCTTTCGCGCCCGGAGCAAGAAGTTTGCGCGGGTCATATCCCTTGCCTTCCTTGTCCTTGCCCGCTTCGATGTATTCGCGCGTCGCAGCGGCGAATACCAACTGGCACTCGGTGTTGACGTTCACCTTCGATACGCCGAGGTCGATCGCCTTTTTAATCATCTCTTCCGGAATGCCCGAGCCGCCGTGAAGAACGAGCGGCATAGCGCCGGTCTTCTGCTGGATCGCATCCAGTACGTCAAACTGTAAGCCCGCCCAGTTGTCCGGGTAGATGCCGTGAATGTTGCCGATGCCCGCCGCCAGCATGTCTACGCCTAAGTCCGCGATCATCTTGCACTCATCCGGGTCAGCGCACTCGCCCATGCCGACAACGCCGTCTTCTTCGCCGCCGATGGAGCCGACTTCCGCCTCAATCGAAAGACCGTTGTCATGCGCCAGCTTAACGAGTTCTTCTGTCTTCGCCTTGTTCTCGTCGATCGAATAGGAAGAGCCGTCGAACATGATGGATGTAAAGCCCGCTTCCACGCACGCTTTGCAGCCTTCGTAGGTACCGTGGTCGAGATGCAGAGCGATCGGAACCGTAATCCCCAATGCTTCGTCCATCGCCTTAACCATAGCGGTAACCGTCTTAAATCCGGTCATATACTTCCCCGCGCCCTCGGACACGCCTAAGATCGCCGGTGAATTCATCTCCTGCGCCGCCGTAAGGATCGCCTTCGTCCACTCCAAGTTGTTGATGTTGAACTGTCCGACCGCATAATGTCCGGCTTTTGCTTTTGTAAGCATTTCCTTTGCA
Source organism: uncultured Lachnospiraceae bacterium (assembly GCA_905236585.1). Lineage (GTDB taxonomy): Bacteria > Bacillota > Clostridia > Lachnospirales > Lachnospiraceae > RGIG4930. The sequence continues at coordinate 391 of CAJOQZ010000343.1, read as the reverse complement.
GATACTAACATATTTTCCTCCTTTATATATGTGCTTATTTTTCTCCCGCCGCCTGCATGGACAGGGGAAACACTTCAAATATTATATCGCAATTTTTACGACTATTCAACCATTATCTCCATTGCTTTCGCAAGATTGCGGATATGAACCGACGAATGGCTGCCCCCGTATTCCCCGTCCAGCGTCCATGGAATCTCGTCCTCTGAAGAGAGGGTAAGTTCCGCCGTCTGGAACGAATAGACCAACTGCGTTTCTTTTATGATGTTGGTAAGATAGCCGATGATCTCGGACAGTTCCAGCGGATTCGTCGGCGTGCGGATCATCGTCACCTCAAATACGCCGTCGTCGAGGCTGATGTCGCCGGAGACGATGCCCTTGATTCCGCCGACGG
>CAJOQZ010000342.1 GCA_905236585.1 uncultured Lachnospiraceae bacterium | reverse complement strand
TTTCATGGAGATTGCCGGGCAGCCGATCTTCATGCAGCTTTTGCACGAACGGCATTTGTCCCGGTCGACCGAAATCGGCGGGTTGTGCTTGACATATTTTAGCAATGCGCACGGACGGCGGGAGATGATGACCGACGGCTCGGATTTTTCAAGTTCCTCTTTGATGACCGTCTCGCATTCCGACAGGTTGTACGGATCGACGACGCGGATGTTCGTAAATCCCATCGCCGCGCAGAGTGCTTCTAAGTCGATCTTCCCGGCGGGGTCGCCTTTGATGTTGTAGCCCGTCGTCGGGTTCTGCTGATGTCCGGTCATGCCGGTGATCGAGTTGTCTAAGATGATGACCGTCGAGTTGGACTGATTGTAAGCGACGTTTGCAAGACCCGTCATGCCGGAATGCATGAACGTCGAATCTCCGATCACGGCGACGGTTTTGTTTTCGCTTTCGCTTCCGAGGGCTTTGTTAAATCCATGCAGACCGCTGATGGAGGCACCCATGCAAAGGGTCATTTCCATTGCCCCAAGGGGCGCTACCGCGCCTAAGGTATAGCAGCCGATGTCGCCTAAGACCGTACAGTTTAATTTTTTTAACGTATAGAACAATCCGCGGTGCGGGCATCCGGCGCACATCACCGGCGGGCGCGGCGGGATGGCGTCTTCAATTGCGACGCCGGTATGTACCTCGCCGCCTAATGCTTTCGCGATCGTGTTTTGGGAAAATTCGCCGCAGTTCGGAAGCACATCTTTTCCTTTTACTTCTATTCCCAGCCCGCGCACATGGTTCTCGATAATCGGATCAAGTTCTTCCACGACATAAAGCGTATCCACTTTTGCCGCAAAATCCGCTATCAACTGCACGGGCAGCGGATTGACGAGTCCGATCTTTAAGATGGATACGGCATCGCCGAATACTTCTTTTACATACTGATAGGAAGTGGAGTCCGCGATCACGCCGATTTTTGTATCGCCCATCTCCACCCGGTTGAACGGGCAGTCTTCCGCGTAGCATTCCAGTTTGGACATCCGCTCTTCGACGATCGGATGCCGCCGGATCGCATTTCCCGGCATCATGACGTATTTGGCGATGTCCTTTTGGTATTCCTTTCGGTGCGTCTTCCGATTGCCCGGTTCTACGACGGACTGGGAATGTGCGACACGCGTACACATCTTCAAAAGCACCGGTGTGTCAAACTCTTCGGACAGTTCATACGCCGCCATGGCAAATTCCCTTGCCTCGGCGGAATCTGACGGCTCTAACATCGGCAGTTTTGCCGCGATCGCGTGATGGCGGCTGTCCTGTTCGTTCTGCGAGGAATGCATGCCCGCGTCGTCCGCGACCCCGACCACCAGTCCGGCGTTGACACCGGTGTAGGACATGGTATACAAGGGGTCTGCCGCGACATTCAAGCCGACGTGCTTCATGCCCGTAAATGACCGTCTCCCGGCAAGCGACGCGCCGAATGCCGCTTCCATTGCTACCTTTTCGTTCGGCGCCCATTCGCAGGTGATCTCGTCGTATTTGACCGCTTCTTCCGTGATCTCCGTACTTGGCGTTCCGGGGTAACTTGAAATAAATTCGCACCCCGCCTCAAATAGTCCCCGGGCAACTGCTTTATTGCCCAGCATCAGTTCTTTCATGTATCATTCCTCCTACTGTTTGCTTTGCTCGCCGACCAGGCGCGTCGCATGATATATTTCCCGTAATTTCGGCTTTTCGATCTTGCCCGTCGCATTCCGCGGAACATCGGCGAAAATGACCTTGCGCGGACGCTTGTAGCGCGGCAGGTCAAGACAGAAATGGTTGATCTCGTCTTCGGTGCAATCCATGCCCTCTTTTACCTGTATGATCGCCGCCGCAATCTCGCCGAGACGCGGATCGGGAAGCCCGATAACCGCCACGTCGTGTACTTTCGGCATTGCCGCAAGGAAACTCTCGATCTGTACCGGGTAGAGGTTCTCGCCGCCGGAGATGATGACGTCCTTTTTCCGGTCGACAAGATAGATGAAGCCGTCTTCGTCCTGCTGTGCCATGTCGCCGGTTTTCAGCCAGTCGCCGTCCAATACCTCTGCGGTCGCCTCCGGGTCATGGTAGTATTCGATCATTACGCCCAAACCTTTGACGCAGAGTTCGCCGACTTCGCCCTGTGCGACTTCGCCGCCTTCCTCGTCGATGATCTTAGTTTCCCA
>CAJOQZ010000341.1 GCA_905236585.1 uncultured Lachnospiraceae bacterium | reverse complement strand
GGGTTTGCTCCATTTTTCCCGGAATATATGCCGTATGTCAATGATACGGGGGCGGTGTTGAAACTGGTTCCCGCGGATACCGAGCATTTCCAGATCAACATGGGCGAACTGGAGAAAATGTTCGATGAAAATGTCGCGGCGGTTCTTATCAACTCCCCCAACAACCCATCGGGGGCGGTATATTCGGCGGAGACATTGCAGCGGCTTACGGATCTGATGCGCAAAAAGCAGGAAGAATACGGACATGACATCTTTTTGATCAGCGACGAGCCGTATCGGGAAATCGTTTTCGACGGGAAAAGCGTGCCGTATCCGTCGTCGTTTTATAAGAATACGCTTTCCTGCTATTCGTTTTCCAAATCCCTGTCGCTGCCCGGCGAGCGGATTGGCTATATCGCGGTGCATCCCGAGGCGACGGATGCGGATATCCTTGCGGTCATCTTCGGCCAGATTTCGCGGGGCATCGGTCACAACTGCCCGTCGTCGAGCGTGCAGCAGGCGGTCGCGAAAGTCATCGACCAGACCAGCGACTTATCCGTTTACGAAACGAATATGAACCTGCTGTATGACATGCTCATATCGCTCGGCTTTACCGTGGAGCGTCCGGGAGGCACATTTTACATTTTCCCGAAGGCGTTGGAAGAGGACGCGGTAGCGTTTTGCAAAAAAGCGCTGCAGTATGACCTGATTCTTGTACCGGCGGATTCTTTCGGGGCACCCGGATTTTTCCGCATGGCTTACTGCATTGATACGGAAAAGGTAAAGCGTTCGATTCCGGCGTTCGAACGATTTGTTAAAGAGCAGTATGGCAATCGCTGAAAATGTGGAGAACCGACAAATCTCCGTTGCCAAATAACACGGAGATTCATTTGTTCTCGGCATAAAAGTTGATTTAGTCAAATAAACATAAATGTTTACTTGGTTTGTGCTTTTGTGGTATACTGTTGGTTAAGTATACTTGATTCGTAATGTAAAAAGGAAAACGTTATGAATATGGGGGAAGGCTTGGCGCTTAGCCGGACGGTTCTCGTCGTGGAAGACGAGGCGGTCAACCAGCAGATGCTGGGGAAGATTTTGGGGGAGAAATATATCTGTGAATATGCGAATAACGGCAAGGAGGCAATCCGTATGCTTATGGAGGATTCCCGCCGCTACTCGCTGATCTTGCTCGATCTGTTCATGCCTGAAATGGACGGTTTCGAAGTCCTTGAAGTGATAAAAGAGGACTCCGCCCTTAAGAAAATCCCTGTTATCGTTTTAACTTCCGAAAAAGACGCCGAAGTGAAGAGTCTGCAGCTTGGCGCGGTGGATTTTATTCCGAAGCCGTATGATTTGCCGGAAGTGATTCTTGCGCGTGTGCGGCGGACGATCGAACTGTCCGAGGACAGAGACATTATTTCCGCGACCCAGAGCGACCCGCTGACCGGGCTTTTTACCCGTGAGTTTTTCATGGAATATGCGCTGTTGCACGACAAAAGTTATCCGTATGTCGGAATGGATGCGATCGTTTTGAATATCAATCGCTTTCATCTCGTCAATGAAATGCACGGACGGGAATTTGGGGACAAGGTATTGCAGCGCGTCGCGAACAAACTGCGCTCGATTACCCGCAGACAGCACGGCGTCGCCTGTCGGACTGATTCGGATACCTTTCTCGTCTATGTGCCGCATGCGGTGGAGCCGGAGAAGATCCTTGATGAAGTGATCGGCGGTGTATCTGACATTTTAGACAATCCGAGGGTGCGTTTCCGCATGGGAGTATATGCGAACGTCAACCGGATGCTCGATATGAACCGGCGCTTCGACTGTGCGCTCTTGGCGTGCAATTCCATCCGCTCCGACTATACCAGGCAGATTGCATTCTATGACGAGGAGATGCATGACAAGGAAACTTATGCCGAGCGGCTGATCGGGGATGTGGAGCGGGCGCTTGCCAATCATGAATTTATTGTCTACTATCAGCCGAAATTCAATATTAAGGGAGAGGAAGATGTGCTTTCGAGCGCGGAGGCGCTGATCCGCTGGAACCACCCGGAACTTGGCATGGTGCGCCCGGATGTGTTTATTCCGTTGTTCGAGGAGAACGGGCTGGTCCAGGATTTAGACCGGTTCGTCTGGCGGGAGGCGGCGGCGCAGATCAGGAAGTGGCGTGACAAATACCACATTACGATTCCCGTTTCTGTGAATGTATCGCGGATTGATATGCTCGAGCCGAACTTCGTGGAGGAGGTCAGCCGCATCGTCAGCGACAACGACATCCGCCCGGAGGATTATCTGCTCGAAGTGACCGAATCCGCATATACGGAAAGCGCGGATCAGATCATCGCGATCGTGACGGAACTTCGGAACCGCGGTTTTAAGGTGGAAATGGACGATTTCGGCAGCGGTTATTCGTCGCTGAATATGCTCTCCGCCCTGCCGATTGATGTGTTGAAATTGGACATGGGATTTATCCGCAACATTCACACAAGTCCGAAGGACTTCGGGATGGTGGAACTGATGATGGATATTGCGAAATTTTTGTCCGTTCCGGTCGTTGCGGAGGGAGTAGAAAACAAGGAGCAGTTCGACCTGTTAAAAAAGGCGGGCATTGACGTCATTCAGGGGTTTTATTTTTCCAAACCTCTGCCGCCACAGGAATTTGAAAAGTTTATCGAGGAAAAGGCTGTGAAAGAGCAATAACAAGATAAAGGAGATAAGGGACATGTTAACGATCGAGATTTTGAACAATTACGGCGCGAATACGGCGGAAGGACTGGAACGTTGTCTGCAGGACGAGGATTTTTACTTGGATCTCGTTCCGACGGCTCTTGAAAAAGATTCCTATGAGGCGCTTGACAACGCGATCAAGGCGAATGATCTCGACGGGGCGTTCGAGGCGGCGCATGCCTTGAAAGGAGTGCTTGCGAACCTTGCTTTAACGCCGCTTTTTGAACCGGCGAGCGAAATGACGGAACTTTTGCGTGCACGGACGCAGATGGACTACGCGCCGCTGATGAAAAAAGTTTGGGATGAGCGCCAGCGGCTGATGGATATGGCGGGACTTTAATATTTATACCAGAGGGAGTGCCTGATGAAGCGAAAGAAGATTTTAATTGTCGACGACCAGCAGATTACGCTGAAGATGACGACGCATATTTTAGATACGAGATATGACATCATTTGCGCGGTATCCGGCAGCGAGGCAATCGAGTTATATAAAAAAGAGCGCCCGGATATGATCCTGACGGATCTGCATATGCCGAAAATGTCCGGTTTCGAACTGCAGAACACATTGCAGGATATGTATGCGGAGCATATCCCGATCATGTTCATGACGGCGGATGAAAGCGATGAGACGGAAAGCAAAGGCTTCGAGAACGGCGCGGTTGATTTTATCCGTAAGCCGTTTCGGGCGGACGTTCTGTTGCGCCGCGTCGAGAATATTTTACAGAATGTAGAGAAGATAGAGGGCTTAAAACGTGCTGCGGAGACGGACCCGATGACGGGGCTTTTGAACAAGGCATCCTCCCAGTCGGAGATCGGCGCCATGTGCCGGGAGACGCCGGGAACGCTGATGATGATCGACTTAGACAGTTTCAAACTTGTCAACGATATCTACGGGCACAACATGGGCGACAAGATCCTCATCCGTTTTGCGGAGATCATTCAGTCAGCGATCCGTTCGACGGACGTGGCGGGACGGATGGGAGGCGACGAGTTTATTGCTTTCTGCCAGAACGTTAAGGATGAGAACGTCATC
>CAJOQZ010000340.1 GCA_905236585.1 uncultured Lachnospiraceae bacterium | reverse complement strand
CGATCAAATCCACGTCCGGCTTGTCCATCTGCCCGAGAAACTGCCGCGCATACGAAGAAAGGGACTCCACATATCGCCGCTGCCCCTCGGCATAAATCGTATCGAAAGCAAGCGAAGACTTCCCCGATCCCGAAAGCCCCGTAATCACAATCAGCTTGTCACGGGGAATCTCCACGTTGATATTCTTCAGGTTATGTTCCCGCGCACCACGGATTCGAATAGTGTTTTCCATTGGATTTACCTTTCTAATAACATTTCTTCAAAAATATTAAATTAATTCCAAACAACATCGCTTATGCAACTTCATCCCGCATTCTCTGCACCAGCGTCGCGGATTGGTTCGCGTGTTCCATATAGTATCGCTCGTCTTCCGGCAAATTCTTATAGTCATAATACCACGGCAAATGACGCGCTGTCCGTTTGCCCGTTGTCCGTGCAGACACATACAAATTGTAATGCCGATAATTGCGGTACAGCGCGAAGGTCGTATCCACCGCGCCGAAATACAATTCAGGCTCGATTTCATGCAAATAAAAGCGCTTTTCGGCTTCTTTCGTTTTTTCCGCGTCAAAATAGGTAATATCGTTTGTTTTTAAGGCAAGACCCACTTTTTTCAAGAACGGGTATTTCCTCAACACTTGCAAAAAATCACCAAGAACGTCAAGCGGGCACTCCTCGGATGGAACGACGTCGGAATCCGTATAGACATACGGCGTGTCAATATGCAGGATTTCCAAAACCTTGCTGTCCCAAAGCGCCGTATGCCCAAGATTTTTCTTAAGGCGAAGAACCTGCACCGTCGGCTCGTCTTCATCTAAATGATGATAGTATTCCAAAAGGGGCGGATATGTTGAAGCGTTGTCGAGAATGCAAATCCGTTGCTGCCCCGCTTTTTTCAGCCAATCCAATAAGGTTTGCAACGTCCTCAAACGGTCGCGGGAATTGATAAAAACCGGGATCTGCGATATGGACAGCGCTTGCGGAATTGCGAGCGCATATTCCATCGGGTCGTCGCAAATTGTACTGTTTCCAAATATCCTGTCAGAAATTTCCTGATTGCGCGCGACCGCCCTGGCCGTCGCCTCGTCGCCCAGCCGCCGCGCGATCACGCCGATATTGACGAGCACTTCGGGAAAATCTTTCCGCATTTCCAGCGCAAAATTATAATTTTCCAGTGCCTTGTCCCACCGTTGTTGCTGAAAAAACACATTGCCCAAATGAAAAAAAGCGATTTCATCGGTGCCCGTTTTTTCAAGATAATCCCGAAAATTGCATCCCGCCGAATCGTAATCCTCCAGCCTGTAAGCGATCAAGGCCTTGTAATAATAGAGATACGGATATGCCCGGAAAAAAATGTTGTCGTAACCCTCATAATGGGACATCGCTTTTTGCGCCGCATCATATTTTTTGTCCCGCAAGGAAAAAAGCGTCTCCAATAAAAACTGTTTCAACTCATCGCTGGAAATCGTCTTGATTGTCGGCGAATCTTGGGGGCTCTCATTTTGTCCTCCCAAGGCGGCCCGTTGATTCCTTTTCATCGTCGCACCTTTCTCCCTATTGCCTTTCCATCCCAAAAACTATCTCCCAAAGCCTTTTTCCTGTCCAGACTCCATCGCGCGCTGTTCTCACGGATTGCCAAACCAGTCTTCTTTCGTTGGATTCGCGTTCGCCGACCACGGAATCACGCGCGGCTTTTCCGTGCAGTAACGGCAAAGCTGAACCGGTTGCTCCAAAAGGGCAAGTTCCCGTTCAAAGTTTTCGGAAGAAAGACTGATTCCCTCTGCCGGAGGAAGATTTGTCCCGAATGCTTCATTGTATTTATAAGACAACGCGTCTACGGGACACTTATAAAGCCTGCCGTTCCTCACATAGCGGCAATGCTCATTGCAGCAGACTTTCTGCGACACATACGGATCGTTTATCCCTTCCGTCCCCATGAAAGCAAAAAATGTCGGACGCTCCGCCCGGATTATGCAATATATCCCCGTATTTTTCATACGCTCCTTGATCTTGTCCAACATTTTAGACGTGGGCGGATAAAGCGAAATTTCAATGCCGATGTTCTCCTGCCTGAAAACTTCGAGGACAGCATCCGACTGTTTCGGAATCAGCAATCCGTTCGTGACCAGAGTAATCTCCCGCTCCGGATAAATCCGTCTTGCCGCCTGCAAATAGTCTGCCAGCCTTGGATTTGCCAGCGGCTCGCCCCCCAAAAGATGCAGCGTGG
>CAJOQZ010000339.1 GCA_905236585.1 uncultured Lachnospiraceae bacterium | reverse complement strand
CACACTTGGCGAAGCACCTACGGTAATTGCAGAGAACCAAACCGAAGCGGACGATTTGCGTGTCCTAGAAATGGTTGAATCATTAAATTTATATAACGAACCAGCGTCTTGTAATGTGCTTCAAGTGCCTCAAATGTCCAGTCATTGGTATTCCATGCCGCTGTAAGCAGGACCGATTTGAGATGTCTGCTGTTCAAACTGCTATTGTAGGCGCAGAAGCGGTCGATCACGGTCTTAAGCTGAGCGCTCATCGCGTAATAATACAGAGGTGTGGCAAATACCACCATGTCAGATGAAAGCAGTTTTGCCCTGATCTGTTCAACGTCATCCTTCTGCACACAAGGTCCTTCGTATCCACAAGCCACACATCCCGTGCATGGATGGATATTCATATGGCAGATATCAAATACCTCGCAGGTATGTCCTGCCTCTGTGGCTCCCTGAACAAAATTCTCCACAAGTATCCCTGTCGATCCGTTTCTGTTAGGGCTGCCCAATAAAACAACGATCCTCATATGAATCCTCCGTCAAAAAGCATGTTCACTCACATAGGCATCCGCCTGACGAATCAGCTCTGTAATATCTGTTCCATCTGCAGCCTTTAGTCCACTCCTTACCCATTCGCCATCCGGTGCATTATAATGATATCTTAATAGGCTGTAGTAGTTTCCCTCCGCTCCAAAATAAGGATTCGGCTGGCTTGCCATCGCGGTCCATGTATCAAGAAGCGCCGCAGCCGGAAGTCCCTTCTGGCTTACATTTTCATAGTTGCTGTAGTCCGCCGTTCCTACCGGTCCCTTTTTGCGGATCAGACTTGCCGTATCAAAGCAGATGTTCTTCTCCTCTTCCGTCATCGGAACAAAGTTTTGCATATAAGAGGTATTATCTTCAACCTGTGAATAATTTGACATACCTGAAAGTACCGCCAGTATGCCGTCAAGTCCCGAGGCAAAACGAACAGCCCATGACGCATCTGACAGCCCTGGCTGCATTTTCCTCATCAACTCCTGCGCTTCCCCCGGCACGTTAGCAAGCATACCGCCCTTAACCGTCTCCATGACAACGACCTGCTTTCCATGCCTTCTCGCCACTTCATAGCATTCCTTTGACTGGATCACATAACTGTTCCAATCATAATAATTGATGACGATCTGGACAAAATCAATCTCCGGATGTTCCGTTAATATCCAGTCCAATACTTCAGCGGAATCATGGAAGGAAAACCCAATATTTTTGATAATGCCTGCTTTCTTCTTTTCACTTATAAATTCGAACAACCCGCAGGGTTTGCATATTTCCTCATATCTGGGCTCGTTCAAATTATGAAGCAGGTAATAGTCAAAATAATCAACTCCGCAATTTACGAGTTGCTGTTCAAAAATACCTTCTACCTTGTCCCTGTCTGCTCCTGTGATTGCAAAAGTCGGGAACTTCGTTGCTATCGTATAGCTTTCTCTCGGATACCTTTTTACAAGCGCTTCCCTGACAGCAGACTCACTTTTTCCATTATGATACACATAACTGGTGTCAAAATAGGTAAATCCCTTCTCGAGGAAGAGATCCACCATCCGACAGAACTCCTCATGATCTATCTCTCCACTCTCCATTACCGGCAGCCGCATACATCCAAAACCCAACTTTCCCTGTGCCATAAGTCATCCTCCTATTCGTTAGCATGAACGTCAAAGTTCGCAAGCAGCCAGTCTCCCACTCCGGGTGCATCCGGATCGTGGATTCCCTTACCCTTGTCTAAGCCACGGATCTTTTCCATCTCATCCTCCGTAAGTTCGAAGTCAAAGATCTCCATATTGCTCTTGATCCGCTCCTTGTGCGTAGACTTTGGAAATACGATGATACCCTCCTGGTTTTCAAAGCGGAGTATGATCTGTCCCGCGTCCTTGTTGTACTTTTCTGCAAGTGCAGTGATTACCGGGTCTGCGAACAGATCCTTATTCCCCTGCCCCAGCGGTGCCCATGCCTCTACTCTTACATCATTTTTTGCAAGGATCTCACGCAGCTGCCTCTGCTGGAAATATGGATTAAACTCCACCTGGTTTACAGAGGGTACGGAATCGAATTTTTCCACGTACATATTCCACATTTTGGGTGTCATATTGGAAACACCGATGGAGCGGATCTTGCCTTCTTTCTTTGCTTCCTCCAAAGCCCTCCAGCCGTCTGCGACTTCACCATAAGGCTGGTGCAGGAGATACAAATCCATGTAGTCTGTGCCAAGTTTTTTCAGAGACAGGTCGATTGCTTTTTTCGCATCCTCATATTTGTAGTCCTGAAGCCAGAGCTTGCTCGTTATCCAGATCTGATCACGCGGAATACCACTGTCCTTTACGGCCTGTCCCACCTCCTGTTCGTTGAAATACGCAACCGCCGTATCTATATGGCGGATTCCAAGTAAAAGCGCCGTCTTGACTGCTTCATAGGTACTTCCGTCCGCAGGAATCTGAAACGTTCCAAAACCGATTGCGGGGATTTTATTTCCATCATTTAATATAATATACTCCATACTCTGTATCCCTCCTTACAGATACTTAACCGTTGTTTTAAGATCTTTATATGTTTCATGCAGTGGCGCAGGTTTTGCATCCTCTGCGGCATATCCCACCGGCATGATAAGAACCGAATGTTCATTTGCAGGGATCTCAAAGGTCTCCTCCAGCTTGCTGTTAGCAAAATAATTGCACCAGCAGGTATCAAGTCCCAACTCTGCTGCGCGTAGCATAACATGTGTCGCAGCAATGCTCACGTCTTCTACACCGGAATGAACACCATCCTCCAGAGGATTCTTCCATTCTTCATCCTCGTTATAAGTAAAGAGCAGGACAGTTCCTGCCCCGTAAGCACAATGAGTAAGCTCTTTAAGTTTTGACAGCGCAGCCTCGCTTTGCAGCACATAAACTCTCTGAGGCTGCTGGTTCTTTGCAGTAGGAGCAATATTGCCCGCCTCAAGGATCTGCTCGAGTTTTTCTTTCTCCACAGGCTTGTCTGAAAATTTCCTTACCGAATATCTTTTCTTTGCCAGTTCCATAAAATCCATTGCTTCGTCCTCCTTATCACTTTTTTACAGCCATTCATTTGCCCAATCAGCAAGTTCTTTTTCGCTGATACTGTTCGCAAACCTCTTTCCTTCGACTACCTTTGCGCCGAATGCGAGTGCTTGCATATTCTTTCCTGAATCTCCGATCGGACTCATGCCAGATGTCGCAAACGGAACGATTGTTTTCCCGTTAAAATCGTACTGCTCCATAAATGTATCAATGATTGACGGCTCTCTATACCACCAGACAGGAAATCCCACGAATACCACATCATAGTCATCCATGTTATCCTTCTTCTCAGCAATAGCCGGACGGCAGCTCTTATCATTCATCTCTACCGAACTGCGGCTTTTACTATTCTGCCAGTTCAAGTCCTCACTCGTATAGGGAGTCTCCGGCTTGATCTCGAAAAGATCTGCGCCTGTCCCGTCTGACAGTTTCTTTGCCATCTTTGCGGTCACACCGCTTGCCGAAAAATATGCTACCAATGCTTTACTCATTGTAAAATCCTCCTTTTCTTTCCTCACAGTTCACTTAGTCATAAATGGTCTGATACTCTGCTCCAGAATGTAGATCCTGAATGCTTTTATGTTTTCCGAGCCAACAGCTGCACCATCCGACATACACCATGCGGTCATGAGCCCATATAGCTCAGCATTGAACAGAAGAGACAATGCATCAACCGGTGTGTCCGCTATAAGCTGACCACGCCTTACTGCTTCTGACAGCACAGAATGCATTGCCTGGTAATCATACCTATACTTGGAGATAGCGTTTCCATCCTTATCTTCAATGCCGCACATTGTGTTCCCCGACAGATTATTCTTTATCCACTGTCTGCAGATCTCGATGCCGGAACGTTCTATGGACTTCATAAACTCCCTGCAGTAATACTCCAGTTTTTCCATGATATCTTTGTCTTCCATACCATTCACAATCTCAGCAAGGTGGTAAAAATCGGTCTTGTTTAATTCGTACACTACATCTTCCTTACGACCAAAATGCGTGTAAAAAGTGCCTTTGCCGAGTCCTGCTTCAGCCATAATGTCGTCAATCGAAACCGTTTCAAAGCTCTTCTCGGAAATGACTGTTCTTGCAGCTTCGATGATCTTCTTTTTCGTTTCCTGTGCGGCGATCTGCCGCTTGGTCATTCTCTTTTCCATGACATAATCCTCCATCACAAATATGGTATAACACAAAACCGACTGAAAGTCAACGACTTTCAGTCGGTTTTATAAAATTTTTCCTTTACATTTTCAGCGTTTAATCAACAAGCACCGCATTGGAGAGAATCGCACATTTGACCGCAGTCGAGTGCCAATTCTGTCCGTGTATCTGTTATGCCTGTATCTCCGTACCGTCCCGGAAGGTGACCGTGATTGCCTTGTCCAAGCCCACCGTGATGTACTCGACCATAATACCTGATGTGGCCGTTCTTTATTACCCGCTTGAAGACGTCTCAGATAATAGTTTTTGAATTATCCCTTATCCGCTCCGCCTTTAACGTGCGGTGTCTTTTTTTTGTATCCGCTTTTCTCTTATTGTTTGGTCTTTCACGCTTAGACTTTGGATTTTTCCTACCCAAGACTTTGGATTTTTACCATATGGAACTTTAGGTTTTTACCATGCTTGACTTTAGATTTTTCCTGTGTTAAACTTTAGATTATCACCATAGTAGACTTTAGATTTTTGCCATGCAAAACTTTAGATTATCACCATGATAGATTTTAGATTTTCACCGTGCAAGACTTTAGATTTTTGCCAAAAAGGAGGACGGAATGATTAAGCGAACCGCAAAAGATACCTTTCTTCGCCTTGCGGCACAGTTTCCGATCATCGGCGTGACCGGTCCGAGACAAAGCGGAAAAACCACTTTGACAAAAGCCGCTTTCCCGGAAAAGCAATATGTAACCTTCGACGACAAAAGCATGCGTGAACTGGCGCACTCCAACCCGGCGGATTTCATTGCCGCTTTCCCGAAGGGCGTCATTATTGATGAGGCGCAAAAAGTGCCGGAAATATTTGACGCCATCAAAATGAATGTGGACAATTCGGATTATACTCCGGGAAAATATATCCTTACCGGTTCCAGTCAGTTCCGCTTAAAACAGAACATGACCGACAGCATGGCTGGAAGAGCCGCTTTTCTTAACCTGCTTCCCTTTTCCGCGAAAGAATTAGCAGATGCCGAAAGCCTTTCCGACAACCCGTACGACATCATTTTCGGCGGACAATACCCGCCGCTTTATGATCCCGAAAAACACTTTATTTCAGATGACTGGTATGAGAATTACATTGACGCCTATCTGGATTTGGATGTAAAAGATCAGGTCAATCCCAGCAATCTTGCGGCATTTCGGAAATTTATCCGGATCTGTGCCGTATATAGCGGACAACTCCTTTCCATGGATCGTATTGCAAAAGACGTCGGCGTATCTGCACCGACAATTAAAAACTGGCTGTCCGTTCTCGAAATCTCATATATCATCCATTTTTTAGAACCGGACACGAACAATCTCGGCAGAAGGATTGTGAAGACACCGAAATTATACTTCATAGATTCCGGTCTGCTATGCCATCTGCTCCGCATCGAATCAAAAGAAGAACTGCTCTTAAGCCGCCATAAAGGGGCGGCGGTCGAAACTTTTGCCATCGCAGAACTTCTCAAACACCGAATGAATCTCGGAAAAAAGCCGAATCTGACTTTTTTTAGGGACAGCAAAGGCTTTGAAGTAGATACGATTGCCGACTGGAAGCATACGTTTGCCATTGAAGTAAAAAGTGCAAGCGAGCCGGAATCAAAAATGTCGGCAAATACAAAAAAATATCTTGCCCTGCGTAACGACAGCAACGCAAAAAATGCCGTATTCTATCTCGGCACAGCCAGCATGACGATAAACGGTACGGATTATGTTTCTTGGAAGGACTGGGGAGAATTTCTTTCTTAAAAATGTAAATCTGTGTGCATCCCGCCATGGAAAAACGGAGTATTCTCCCGATTGTGATAAAACTGTTCAGACTTCTGAACCATACTCTTGCATCTTCCTTACAAACCGCTCCGTCGCTTCCGGTTCCGCGGCAAGATACAGATGTCCAAAACCGGCATAAAGTGTCGGCGTATGATATCCGGCAATCCAGTTCTTCCCCGATACCGGTTTTTCGGCGTAAAAATCTATGCCGTTTTCGGTCGTATCCCAATAGTGGAACTCATGGACGAAAACCCTTTCCCCTTTTTGAAAAAGCAGTCCGTCGGTCTGTGCGGTAAGCGCCGCATAGCCGAAACGGACTAATTTCTGTTGCCGCGTTGCCATGCCATGCAAGGCGCCGGTCATTTCATACATCTGTCCATCCGCTCCTTGCAGTTTTTCTCCCAAATACAGAAATCCGCCGCATTCTGCAATCGCTGGCAGACCGCTTTGTACAGCATCCCGGACCGCCGCAAGCATCGGCTTGTTATCCGACAACTGCTTCGCATGCAGTTCGGGATATCCGCCCGGCAGCAATAATCCTTTTGCCCCGTCCGGCAGTTTTTTTTCATAAAGAGGACGAAAAAAACAAATGTCGCATCCTGCATCCTTCAGCGCGTCCAACGTTTCTTCATAAGTAAAAGAAAATGCTTCATCCCTTGCAACGGCAAGAAGCGGCTTTTGTTCCTTGCCGTTTCTTTTGTCGGCAACAGATTTTTTCTTATCGTTACCCGGACTCCATCCGTTTGCTGTTGCCGCAGAGCAATCGCTGGTGCGCCATGATGGAGATTTCCCATTTTCCTCGGAAAAAATTGCCGAAAGACGCTGACAGTCTGTCCTCTGTCCGAATGCTTCGCCCAACGCCTTAACCTTTCGCCTTAAATCCTTGATTTCCTGTGCCGTCACCAGCCCCAAATGTCGGCTGCCCCAAACCGCCTCATCCATTTCCGGCAGGTGTCCCACCACCGGAAGATGAGTTGCTTTTTCTATTTCGGATTGTAATTCTGGAAAAAATGCATCCGAACAACGGTTAAGAAAAATTGCCGCAATCCCTTCCGCCGACGGGAAGCCGTTATATTCTTTTCCCATTTCCGTCGGTACGTCCACGACAAGAAGTCCTCGGACGGAAAGCGTCTGCGCTATGTCCCATGCACTTCCCGCGGGCGTTCCCCCGATTCCGTCGTGCCAGCCCATGGCGCCCTCTATTACCACAGCGTCATGTCCGGCTGCGTATCGGTCAAATATCTGCTGAAGACGACATTCTGCCGTAAAATCCGGATGCGGAACCACTCCCGGCTGTCCGCATTTTTCTTCTGTAGATACCGGCACGTTTTTTTTGCATAAAAAAAGATCAAGATTATGGCACGCCACATCCTGCACGCTGCGGTGAAACATGGGATCGATATAGTCCGGTCCTGTCTTAAATGCGCACGGCGAAAAGCCGTTTTCCTTCAGCCATGCAAGGAGCGCGCAGGTAACGACGGTTTTTCCGGTATTACTGCTATTTCCTGTAATGATTATTTTCATACAATAAATACTCGCTAACGAAATAATTACCCATCACGCCTTATCCCTTTCTAAAAAATTGTCTCCCACGAGCGAAACAACGCTCTTTGTGAGACATTTTTTTAGAAAGGCGATCTATACCCAGTGAACCCAAATATTGGTTACAGTGTCAAAAGTCAAATATGCCTCGAGCTTGCTCGAAAGGCTATTTGACTTAATGACACGCCTCTCAATGAGCAAGTAGCAAATTCCTTGCGTTTTCAAGGAATTTAGCGGATTGCGAATTGAGATAGGAGTGCGCAAGCCGCGAAGCAACGAAGCACTCCGTAACCAAAAAGATTGCATAAGATACTTTTGACACCTTTACCAATATTTGCGGTGAACGGCGGAGAATATTCCTATCACCCGGAAACAATCCATACCGGATTCTCCGCCCGCATCATATGTTTCCCGCCGACATCCCTCGACCGGGATACCTCCAACTGCGTCACCCTGTACGAAAGCGACCTTTTTTCAAACCATCCGCAGACTTCAGCAAACGTCTCCGTCAAAATCGCCGTAATAACCAGCCGCACCTTTGGATTCTTCTCGATCACATAATCTAAGATTCCCTTCATCCGTCTGCCGCTTCCCCCGACAAAAACCTTATCGGGCACAGGGAGTCCTTCGCACGCCTCCGGCGCCTCTCCGCAGATTATGGAAAGCCGTGCTTCATCGGTTAAAAGTGCTGCCGCATTTTTCTCGATCAGCCCCACGGCATCCTCCTCCCGCTCAACGGCATATACCGCACCCGAACCGATGTGCCGTGCCAATTCAATCGCAACGCTTCCGGTTCCCGCGCCGATATCCCAAATGACCTCGCCCGCTCGCGGCTGCAATCCAAGAAGCACCGCCGCCCGGATTTCCTGTTTTGTCATTGGGATATCCCCACGAATAAAAGCAGCATCATTGAGCAGCAACGGCTCCGCCTGAGGCGACAGCAGAGGCATTCCGGTGCCTGATGCAGGTTCCTCTGCTTGCGCCCTCTTTTTTTGCACCCATCCGCTTTTACGTATCAGAAGCACCGACAACGCCGGAAATTCCATGTCCGCCGCCTCTTCCACCGTCCCGTGGAATATCTGCTCTGACGTACTGCCGAGTTCGGAGCCAATGACAACCTTGCGCTCCCCGCTGTCCGCATCCTTTTCCAACAATGACCGACATATCATCTGCGGCGTTCGCACGGCATCCGTCAAAATGAAGACGTCCGCATCTTCCCCCTGCAATACATCCGCATCCATTTCCCTTCCGTGCGCTGAGGCTATCTTCCAGTTTTCCCACGGCACTTTAACTGCCGCCGCAAGCATCTGCAGGGAAGAAATGCCGCAGATTATGCTAAAATCCATATTCT
>CAJOQZ010000338.1 GCA_905236585.1 uncultured Lachnospiraceae bacterium | reverse complement strand
GTTGTTGGCGGTAAAATGGAGTTTTTTCTCAATGATCATCCCCCCGACCGTGACCGTCGCGTGGTCTTCGAGCGCCACCGTATCATCCTCCGTTCGGATAAAATCCGCCGTCGTCGCCGTGGTCTTTTTTTGCAGGAGATCGGCGTATTTCTCCAATGGATGCCCGCTGATATAGATTCCCAAAACTTCCTTTTCATATCCGAGCAGCACTTCCGGTTCAAACTCGTCGATTTCGGGAAGCGTTACCGCGTATTCTTTTTTCGTCTCATCATCCGCAATGTCAAATAGAGAAATCTGCCCTTCGACGTTGCTTTTCCGCTCGTTCATGGTCCGCTCGATCAACCGGTCGTAACAGATGATCTTCTGCGCACGGTTCCCTTCGAGTCCATCAAGCGCCCCCGCTTTGATCAGGTTCTCGACAACGCGTCGGTTGACGTCGTTGCCCGCCGTCCGGTCGATAAAGGCTTCAAGCGATATATATTCGCCGTTTTCCTTCCGCTCTTCGATGATCTTGTCCGCCGCCGATCTTCCGACGCCTTTTACCGCATACATCCCGTAGCGGATGCGCCCGTCCTTAACCGCAAACGCGCCCCGCCCGTGGTTTATGTCCGGTCCTAACACCGTAATCCCCATGGCCCGGCAGTCGCTGATATAAAGCGCGATCTTTCTGCTGTCGTCCATGACGGACGTCATCAGCGCCGCCATAAATTCCATCGGATAATAACATTTCAGGTACGCCGTCTGATACGCCACAAACGCGTAACTTGCCGCGTGGGATTTGTTGAACGCATACGCGGCAAAACTGATCATCTCGTCGAAAATCTTGTTCGCGACGTCCTCCGGCACGCCGTTCGCAATGCATCCCGTAATCCCTTCCGCCTCGTCGCCGTATACGAAGCGGCGGCGTTCCTCCTGCATGACCGACATTTTTTTCTTGGACATCGCCCGCCGCACGAGGTCGCTTCTGCCCATGGAATACCCAGCCAGATCGCGGACGATCTGCATGACCTGTTCCTGATAGACGATGCATCCGTAGGTCGGTTTTAAGATCGGCTCCAACTGCGGACAGTCGTAGACGATATTCTCCGGGTCGTTTTTCCAGCGGATAAAATTCGGAATCGAATCCATCGGTCCCGGGCGGTAAAGCGAGATCCCGGCGATGATATCCTCCAGCGACTGCGGCTGCAGTTCCTTCATAAACGCAGTCATACCGGCGCTTTCCAACTGGAACACCCCCGACGTCCGCCCCGCCGAAATCATTTCATATACCTTTTTATCCTCGTATCCGATCTCGTCAAAATCAATCGCGATCCCGTGATCCTCCTGTACCATCTTCAGCGCATCGTTGATGACGGTAAGCGTCCGAAGCCCTAAGAAATCCATTTTCAAAAGACCGAGTTCCTCGATCGTCGTCATCGTAAACTGCGTTACGACCTGTCCTTCCCTCGAAAGCGCAAGCGGCACAAACTCATCCATCGGTCGCTGTGCGATTACGACGCCCGCCGCGTGCATTCCTGCCTGCCGCGGCAGCCCCTCCAACTGCCGGGATGTGTCGATGATGCTTTTTACATCTTCTTCCTGCTCATATCGCATTTTAAGTTCCGGGTTCTTATTAAGGGCGTCGTCAATCGTAATCCCCAGATCGCCTGGAATTGCTTTTGCAATCGTATCCACAAAACTATACGGGAACGACAGCACCCGTCCAACGTCGCGGATAACGCCTTTTGCCTTCAACGTGCCGAAGGTCACGATCTGCGTCACGCAGTCCTTGCCGTATTTTTCCACCACGTAGTCAATGACTTCGCCGCGGCGTTCATAGTCGAAATCCACATCAATATCCGGCATCGAGACGCGTTCGGGATTTAAGAACCGTTCGAAGATCAAAGAATAGCGAATCGGATCGATATCCGTGATTCCGACCGCGTAGGAAACGATGCTCCCCGCCGCGCTGCCGCGCCCCGGACCGACCGGTATGCCGTGAACCCTCGCATAGTTGATAAAATCCCAGACGATCAAAAAGTAATCGACATAACCCATTTTTTCAATGACCGACAGTTCATATTCGAGCCGGTCGGCGTAAACGCTCGCGTCCTTTCCATAGCGGCGAGCCATGCCCTTTTCGCATAATTCGCGCAGATACGACTGCGACGTGTATCCTTCCGGCACTTCATATCGCGGCAGTTTGGATACGCCAAATTCAATCGTCACATGGCAGCGGTCGGCAATCTTCTGGGTATTGTCACACGCCTCTTTTGCATAGGGAAAAAGGGCACGCATCTCCTCTTCCGACTTCACGTAATACTGTCCGCCCTCATAGCGCATCCGGTTCTCATCCGCTAAGACTTTCCCCGTCTGGATGCAAAGCAGGGCGTCATGCGCCTCCCAGTCTTCGGCATTCGTATAGTGGCAGTCGTTGGTCGCCACCAGTCCGATCCCTGTCTCCTGCGCCATGCGAAGCAGCTGCCGGTTCACTTCCTGCTGCACGCTGATCCCGTGATCCTGCAGCTCCAGAAAATAATTATCCCTGCCGAAGCAGTCGCGATACCTTAACGCGACGTCTTTTGCCTCCTCATAAAGACCTCGCTGCAAAAGCCGCGGCACTTCCCCCGCCAGGCACGCGGACAGGCAGATTAAGCCTTCGTGGTAATTCTTTAGCGTTTCAAAATCCACACGCGGCTTGTAATAATAGCCGTCGACGAATCCGATGGACACTACTTTCATCAGATTCGCATAACCCGTATCGTTCT
>CAJOQZ010000337.1 GCA_905236585.1 uncultured Lachnospiraceae bacterium | reverse complement strand
TTTGGGGAAAGAAAAGCATACGAATTTTGCAAAATGATGGACCGAAGACCTTGGCGAAAAGGATGCGCAACAAGTTCCGGGATATCGGCAGTTACCAAAGGTGGATAAAGAAAAATGAAAAAGATATGCTTATTACGGAGCAAATGACATATCAGCCGCTGATCTCGGTTGTCGTTCCGGTCTATAACGTTCAAAGAAAGTTTTTGGAAGAGTGCATAGCATCGGTTCGTAGCCAGACGTATTCAAATTGGGAATTGCTATTGATTGATGACTGTTCTACGATGCCGGAAGTTAAGAAAGTGCTTTCGCAATATGAGAATATGGCGCGGATACAGATCATATACAGAGAAGAAAACGGTCACATCTCGCGGTGTACGAATACGGGGATGGAGCGTGCAAAGGGCGAGTATATCGGTCTTCTCGACTGCGATGATGTGCTTGCCGTGAATGCTTTATATGAAGTAGTAAGGATGTTGAACGAGGACGCATCCTATGATTATATTTATTCGGATGAGGATCATATTTCAGAGAATGGAAGACGCAGATACTTGCCTTTTTTTAAGCCGGACTGGTCACCGGATACAATGATGTCGTTGATGTATACCTGTCATTTTTCTGTTTATCGTTCCGACGTATTGAAGAAACTCGGCGGATGTCGGACTGGATACGAAGGAGCGCAGGACTACGATTTAGTGTTGCGATTGATGGAGCAGACAAGCAGGATTGGTCACGTGTCAAGAGTATTGTATCATTGGAGAGATCGGAAAGGATTGATAACACGCGATTTTAATGAAAAAATATATAAGGTTGATGCGGTAAAGCGGGCAAAGCAAGATGCCCTCGTGAGAAGAGGGCAAAGGGGACATGTGGAATGGGTGAAGGAGGCGGAACAGTTCCGCATAGTGTATGATGCGGATGGAACAGATAAGGCATCCATCGTTATTCCGTCAAAGGATAACTATGAGGTGTTAAAAAAATGCATCGACAGCATTTGTGACGTGACAGATTACCCGAATTATGATATTACGGTCGTAGACAACGGAAGCAAAGGTGAGGAGAAAAATAAGATAGAACGATTCCTGTCAGACAGGCATGTGGCTTACATTTATGAGCCGCAGGAATTTAATTTTTCCCGTATGTGCAATATCGGCGCAGCCCATACGGACGGCGATTATATATTATTTTTAAATGACGATATCGAGATAAGGGGCGGCGAATGGCTGGAGAGACTTCTGGGACATTGCCGTTTGCCGCATGTCGGAGCCGTTGGATGCAAATTATATTATCCTGGGATGAAAGAGATTCAGCACATCGGGATTGTAAATTATCCATTTGGACCGGCACATCCGTTTTGCGAGAATGAAGATAAGGGTTCCGTGTTATATTTTGGGAGAAATTTTCTTGATTATAATTACTGTGCCGTTACGGGTGCCTGTATGATGATAGAAAGAAGCAAGTTTGATGAAGCGGGCAGATTTGACGAGTCGTTGGCGGTGACTTATAATGACGTAGAGTTATGCTTTAGGCTAGTTGAAATGGGCTGCTATAACGTAGTTCGGAATGATGTGGCATTGGTTCACCATGAATCCTTAAGCAGAGGTTCTGATGAGGATGGAGAAAAGCGCAAACGTCAAATCAGAGAAATGAAACATTTATATGAATTACATCCACAGTGGAAGGGGCGAGATCCGTTCTATAATTATAACCTGTCGCAGACAAGAGGAAACTTTACACTAAATATATAAATTGAAAGATGAGAGTCTGTATTTGAAGGCACTGCTGAATATGGCGGTAGTAACCCGGACAGATATTGACGGGGTAAAGGAGTTCGGAAGTAGATGAAGATACATTTCTTTATGGATATGGAGAACATGATTTTCACCTATGCGTTGTAAGGCATGTAAGGATGGAGAAAGAAATCAAAAAAACTATGACCGTGCTTCGGAGGGATGGCTGGACAGGACTTTGCGAAAAGGTGGTTCGAAAGATTGCCCAGCAAAGAGAATACCTCCGCTGGATTAAAAGGACTGAAGCGGACATATTTCTGACAGAAGAATTGGCATACACACCGCTTATATCTGTCGTTGTACCGGTTTATAATATAGGGAAGAAACTATTACAATCATGTATTGAATCGGTTTGCAGTCAGACGTATGACAACTGGGAATTGATACTTGTGGATGACTGTTCGGTGATGAAAGAAGTACGACAGGTGTTGTCAGCCTATAGGAAGCATGATAAGATCAAGGTGATCTTGCGTAAAGAGAACGGACATATTTCACGCTGTACGAATACAGGGATCAAAAACGCGTCAGGAGAGTATGTCGGTCTGTTGGACTGCGACGATCTGCTTGCGCCGAACGCGTTATATGAAGCAGCAAAACTTTTGAATGAACATTCTGATTATGATTATATTTATTCCGACGAAGACCATCTGACGGAGAATGGGGGGCGAAGGATTTTGCCTTTTTTCAAGCCGGACTGGTCGCCGGATACTTTTATGTCGTGGATGTATACCTGCCATTTTTCCTTATTCCGGTCTTCGTTGCTTAAGGAACTTGGCGGAATGCGCACAGGCTTCGAAGGCGCACAGGATTATGATCTGGTGTTGCGATTGATGGAAAAGACGGATCGGATCGGGCATATCCCGAAGATATGCTATCATTGGAGGGATCGAAAAGGATCGACATCCTTGAAT
>CAJOQZ010000336.1 GCA_905236585.1 uncultured Lachnospiraceae bacterium | reverse complement strand
CATTTTCCATAGAAAAATTATCCGTTCGTCACAAAAGCATGCCGTTCGTCACAAGTTTATTGAAAAAGGAAGGCGGCACACATAAAATGAAGCGAATGTTTTTTGCCAAAGGAAAAACCAGGGAAACACCTGTCGGATACATAGCGATCTGTAAAGCGAATATATAATGTGCCGGAAGTCGCACATTAATGGAGGAGATTATGGCAGACTGGATTATTGTGGTGGATGATGACGAGGCAAACTTGAAAATGGCGGGACATATATTAAGCAAAGCGCGTATGAGGGTAACCGCCATGCGCTCGGGACGTGCGCTTTTGGATTTTATCCAGAAAAACGAGGTTCCCGACCTGATCCTTTTGGATATTAAAATGCCGGGGATGGACGGATTTGAAACGCTGGAAGTCCTTCGGAACACGCAGAAGGCAAAGGATGTTCCGGTCATCTTTTTGACGGCGGACGAAAAGGACGAGACGGAGGCAAAAGGGCTTGCGCTCGGCGCCATGGATTTTATCAAAAAACCGTTTGTGCCGGAAGTTTTAAAAATTCGTGTGCGGCATACGATCGATTTAGTGCATCTGCAGCGGAATTTATCCGAAGAGGTTGAGAAGAAGACAAAAGAAAACGAAAGCCTGTTCATGCACGTCGTATCTTCGCTCGCGTCGGCGATAGACGCTAAGGATACCTATACGAACGGCCATTCGGGACGGGTGGCGGCATACGCGAGGGAGATCGCCAAACGCGTCGGCTGGAAAGGCAAACAGTTGGAAGATATATACATGATGGGGCTCCTTCATGACGTCGGCAAGATCGGGATTCCGGATGCCGTCATCAACAAACCGGCAAAACTGACGGATGAGGAATACGAGATCATTAAAAATCATCCGGTTTTGGGTGCGCGGATCTTGGGGAATATCAAGGAGATGCCGTCCCTTACCAAAGGCGCAAGATGGCATCACGAGCGCTATGACGGAAAAGGCTACCCGGATGGCCTGTCAGGCGACGATATCCCCGAAGAGGCAAGGATTATTGCCGTTGCGGATGCGTATGACGCGATGACAAGCCATCGGAGTTACCGCCAGCCTATGGCGCAGGGGATTGTAAGGGAGGAGATCGAAAAAGGGCGTGGGACGCAGTTTGATCCGGTGTTTGCGTCTGTCATGCTGGATATGATCGACGAGGATTTGGACTACGAGATGCGGGAAAAATAAGTCGGCAGAAAGGTTTCGGGAGGAGATCTTATAATTATGTGGCTCATTAACTGCATGTTGCTTGTATTAGGAACGGTTGCCGCCGTCTGCGGCATATCATTTTTAGTTAGGAACAAGGAGGCTTCCGGCAACATCCGCATCTATATTTTTTTGATCGGTAATTTCGCGGCGATCTGGTGCATCTTTTTCGGTCTGATCGGTTTTTCCGGCGATTTTGCACTTTGCGACAGTTTCCGTAAAGCGGGCGATATCGGAATTGTCGCCTTTTTAGCGACGGAAACATTTCTGATTTTGGATATCTCCGGCGTGCAAACAACAATTGCAAGAATCGTAAAAACGGCGTCTGTCCTCATGGGGACGGCGGACTATCTGATATTTTCACAAGCGGGCGTCAATCGGTTTATACGGGAAAAAGACTGGACCACATGGGTTGCCGACCCGGAAGGGGCGTTTAACCGCGCTTTTCATGGATGGTATATCCTGTTTACCTTTTTGATTCTTTTTTCTTTTGGAATCGTATGGTGGAAAAATACCCGGATCAGGCGGTTCCAAAGTTTCTTTTTCTATGTGTTCGGCGCAAATTTTATTATGCTCTTTTTCTGCATTCCCGATACGCTTCTTCCGGCGATCGGCAAGCCGGCGGTTTCTACTTCGGGCATCGGGGTGGCGTTATGCGCCATCGTTATGTGGTATGGCGCGACCCTGTTGGGATTCTTTGACATCCGTGTCGGAAATATCCGAAATGAATTATTTGATCTGATTGAAGCGGGCGTGCTTGTGCTGGATATCGACAAGCAGATAGCTGTCATGAACCGCTATTCCAAGAAATACGCAAAAATGCGAAAGACGGATATGAACCGTCTGGAGGATTTTTTTGATATTACGGCGGAAGAAGCAGCGGAGATGCTTCGTTTATCTGTAGATGATATTTATATGACGCGGCTGTGGAACAAATATCATACAAAGGCATTTTCCGTAAGGGTGAATGCGGTCAAGGACAATTTCGGCGAGGTCTTCTGCTATATGTGCGTCTATGTGGATGTTACGGAAGAAGTGGAAGCGGTTGCAAAATATGAGATTGCCAGCCATGCAAAAAGCCGTTTTCTTGCGCAGATGTCGCATGAGATCCGTACACCGATCAATGCGGTGCTGGGAATGAATGAAATGATCCTGCGGGAGACGGAAGACGAGGATATCCTTTCTTATGCGGAAAGTATCGATTCTGCGGGGAATACGCTGCTTTCCCTGATCAACAGCATCCTTGATTTTTCCAAAATTGAGGACGGCAAGATGGAGATCATACCGGTCCGCTATGATACGGCGTCCTTTATCAATGATCTGGTACACTCTATTATGCAGAGGGCGGATGCGAAGGGGCTTGCGTTTATCTTGAATGTGGACGAAGCGTTGCCGTGTGCGCTTATCGGAGACGACGTCCGTTTTTCGCAGATAATTATGAATCTCCTTACGAATGCGGTCAAATATACAGACAGAGGCTCTGTTGCCCTTAGCATACGCCTTAAGGACAAGACGGATGAAAAAGCGGGTATTTTTGTGTCGGTAAAGGACACCGGGATCGGTATCCGCAAAGAAGACAAGGAAAAGATGTTCGAATCCTTCGGGCGGCTGGACGAGGTGAAAAATCACAGCATCGAGGGAACGGGGCTTGGGATGTCGATCGTGACAAGCCTGCTTGGGATGATGGACAGCAAACTTCAACTGGAGAGCGTTTACGGAGAAGGGTCGGAGTTTTCGTTTGTTGTGTATCAGCAGATCGCGGATGAGACGCCGATCGGCGATTATGAAATGCGCTTAAAAGAAAGCGTTCGCAAGAAAGAAATGGACACGCTGCTTAATGCGCCGTCTGCGAGGGTGCTTGTCGTAGACGACAACGAAATGAATCTGAAAGTTGCACAGAATTTGCTGAAACTGTGCCAGATCAAACCGGATACGGCAGCATCCGGCGAGGAGACCATCGAACAGATGCGGCAGAAGCATTACGATATTGTATTTTTAGATCATATGATGCCGGGGATGGACGGCATGGAAACTTTAGTACGGCTGAAAGAACAGGAATTGATACCGGACGACACGGCAATGATCGCGCTGACGGCGAATGCTGTGCTCGGTGCAAAGGAAGGATATCTTGATGCGGGATTTAAGGATTATCTGTCTAAGCCGATCGAGGTAAAGGAACTGGTGCATAAACTAAGGGAATATCTGCCGAATACGGCTTATGAGGAAAAAACAAAAGACAAGGAGGAAATGAAGATGATGGAGTATTACGAAGAAAACGGAGATATTTTGGAGTTTCCGGTGGAAGATGATACGGATGATTCCCAAAAAGCGGCAAAGCAAAAGGGCGAAGAAGCGGCGCAAAACGCAAAGGCATATGACCGCATGATGCTTGCTTCTTATGGCATTGATACGCAGGCAGGGTTGAAATACTGCGCCGGCAGCGAAGAACTGTATTTTGAAATATTGACCCAGTTTATATCATCTGTCGATGAAAAACTAAACGAGGCGGAGGCACTGTTCGAGAAAGGGAACTGGCATGAGTATGAGGTCAAGGCGCATGCCTTAAAAAGCAATACCAAAATGATCGGAGCCAAGGCGCTGTCCGACCAGGCGAAAGCGTTAGAAGATGCTGCGGAAAATGAGGATATCGCTTATATCAATGAAAACCATGAGAAGTTCTTATCCGCATATCGCAATATCGCTGACCGAATCAAAGAGAGCGGGATGGAATGACCGGCACGAGAAATCAAATTTTGTGTTGAGAACAAACACTTCTCCGTCTGAGGTTAAGGCATTTTTGCCGTCGAAGACGGAGAGTTATTTGTTCCCAAGGCAGGATTGGATGAAAATGGATTATGGTACAAGACCTGATTTTTCTCTTGACTTAAGCGTTTTGATATGCTATAAATAATAGCGTTGTAGCAAGCAGAGCATTCCACTCTCACCTAAGCGCGACAGAAGCGACTTAGCGTTCATACGGTAATACGGGTTATCGTTTCGTATGTTGAATTTTAGTGGATTGTTTTGCGCAATCCGCTTTCTTTATATATTCAGGAGGTGTCGTCATTAGCAGTCAGAAGATCAACGAACAGATCCGTGAGCGGGAGATCCGCCTGATCGGTTCGCATGGAGAGCAGTTGGGCATCATGTCGTCGCAGGAAGCGATGAAGATCGCCGAAGAAGAAGAGTTGGATCTGGTTATGGTCGCACCGGGTGCGAAGCCGCCGGTCTGCAAGATTATCGACTATGGCAAGTATCGGTACGAGTTGGTGCGCAAGGAAAAAGAGGCTAAGAAAAAGCAGAAGACCATTGAGATCAAAGAGATCCGTATGTCGCCCAACATTGAGGCTAACGATTTGAACACGAAAATGAATGCCGCGAAGAAATTTTTGGCAAAAGGCAACAAGGTCAAGATTACCTTGCGTTTCCGCGGACGGGAGATGGCGCATATCAAGGAGACGCGTCATGTTTTGGACGATTTTGCCGAAGCGCTTTCGGATGTGGCGGTAATTGAAAAGCCTTCCAAGCAGGAAGGGCGCACTATCAGCATGGTGCTGTCGGAGAAGAAGAGTTAATAGCAAGAGCGAGCAAAGGAGGATGCGATCATGCCTAAGATGAAGACAAAGAGAGCCGCTGCAAAGCGTTTTTCGGTAACGGGAACCGGTAAATTAAAAAGAAACAAAGCCTATAAAAGCCACATCTTAACGAAGAAGACGACGAAGCGCAAGAGAAATCTGCGCCAGTCCGCAATCACGGATGAGACGAATGTTAAGAACATGAAGAAGGTGCTGCCGTATCTGTAAGCGGCGCTTAAGTTAGGATAGGAGGTTTATCATGGCAAGAATTAAAGGCGGTCTGAACGCAAAGAAGAGACATAACAGAGTATTGAAGTTGGCAAAGGGTTATCGCGGCGCACGTTCGAAGCAGTATCGCATTGCAAAGCAGTCGGTGATGCGCGCGCTTGCATCATCCTATGCGGGACGTAAGCAGAGGAAGAGAGATTTTCGCAGACTTTGGATTACCCGTATCAACGCAGCGGCGCGTCTGAACGGACTTTCATACAGCAGGTTGATGTATGGGTTGAAGTTGGCGGGGATCGAGATGAACCGCAAGATTCTTTCTGAGATTGCCGTTTCCGACGCGAACGGATTCAAGGAATTATGTGAATTAGCGAAAAGCAAGGTGGCATAAATGGCTGTTTTGGTGACCGGCGGAGCCGGGTATATCGGCAGTCATACCTGTGTGGAACTTCTTAACGCAGGTTATGATGTGGTTGTTTTGGACAATTTATCCAATGCAAGCGAAAAGTCATTGGATCGCGTGCGCGAGATCACAGGCAAGGATCTGACATTTTATCGGGCGGATATTCGCGACAGGGCTGCGCTCGAAGATATTTTTGCAAAAGAGAACCTTACCGCGTGCATCCATTTCGCGGGGCTGAAGGCGGTCGGCGAGTCGGTGGCGAAGCCGTGGGAATACTATGAGAACAACATTTCCGGCTCCCTTATCCTGTTCGACGTGATGAGGAAGCATGGATGCAAGAACATCATTTTCTCCTCGTCTTCAACCGTATACGGTACGCCGGAAGAAGTGCCGGTGACCGAGGATACGCCGAAGGGATTTTGCACGAATCCGTACGGCTGGACGAAGTGGATGCTGGAGCAGATTTTATCCGACCTGCAAAAAGCGGATAATGACTGGAACGTCATCCTGCTTCGGTATTTCAATCCGATCGGCGCCCATAAGAGCGGGAAGATCGGCGAGAATCCGAACGGCATTCCGAACAATCTGATGCCGTATATTACGCAGGTTGCGGTCGGTAAATTAGAGAAACTCGGCGTATTCGGCAACGACTACGACACGCCGGACGGAACGGGCGTGCGGGATTACATTCATGTGGTGGATCTTGCCGTCGGACATGTGAAGGCTCTCGATAAGATAAAAGAAAACTGCGGGCTTGCCGTCTATAATCTCGGAACGGGAGTCGGCTACAGCGTTCTTGATATCGTGAAGAATTTCGAAGAGGCGACCGGCGTTACGATCCCCTATGAGATCAAACCGCGTCGTGCGGGCGACATTGCCGAGAATTACGCGGATGCGTCGAAAGCAAAAGAAGAACTCGGATGGGTTGCCGAGAACGGGATTCGTGAAATGTGCGAAGACTCGTGGCGCTGGCAGAAGAATAATCCGAACGGTTATGACGATTAAATGAACGAATCAGACGGGCGGCACGTTTCGTACGTGTGCCCGTTTCTTATTATTTAAGACACAGGAGAAACGATATGACAAAAATTCAAATGACGACGCCCCTTGTTGAGATGGACGGCGACGAAATGACGCGGATCTTATGGCAGATCATCAAGGACGAACTGCTTCTGCCGTTTGTTGATTTGAAAACGGAATACTATGACCTTGGTTTGAAAATGCGCAATGATACCGACGATCAGATTACGGTTGACGCGTCGGAGGCAACGAAAAAATACGGCGTCGCGGTAAAATG
>CAJOQZ010000335.1 GCA_905236585.1 uncultured Lachnospiraceae bacterium | reverse complement strand
ACGACGTCTGCAGCGAATCAAACGCCGCCTGAATCTTGTCAACGGTAGCCTGAATTTCCTCAACGGAAGATTTCGTCTGCGCCGCTAAGTTGTTGATCTCACCCGCTACAACCGCAAATCCGCGTCCGTGTTCTCCCGCACGCGCCGCCTCGATTGAAGCATTCAAGGACAGAAGGTTGATCTGGTTCGCAATGCCGGCAATCGAATCCGCCATCGTCGCAATCTCGGAAACGACTTTTGCCGCCTCGGTCGCTTCTTCAAGTTCACGTCCGCGCTCCTGTGCAATGCGGATCGCATATTCGGAAGATTCCCGACCTTCTTTTTCAATGTCCGCTGCCTTTTTCGAAATCTCAACGACTTCCCGCTTCGTATTCGCCGTCGTTTCCGCAAGGCGTTCTACCGACTCATTGACTTCGTTCGCCGAAGCCGATACCTGCTGCGTCGCCGCACCGGTGCTTGTCATGGCGTCATTGACGCGCTCCATGGAAGACGCAACCTCTTCGAACCGCGCAAGCAGATCCTGTGACGTCTCGGACAATTCCGCCGAGGAGGAGGATACTTTTCCGCTGCCCTCGCCGATATTGAAGATAACGGATGAGTTGCTTTCGTACATCCGGTTCAAGGCATCCGCCATCTGACCGATCTCGTCGCTTCTTCGGATGCTTAAGGGATCAACCGTAAAGTCGCCCTTGGAAAGCGTCTGGGCAAACTCTTTTACCTGTACGATCGGAAGCGCGATATTCCTTGCGAAGAACAGCCCGGCAACAATGATGACAAGAAGCGCGATCACTAAAATAATAAGCGATGTCCACAAACTGTGGTAATACGGCGCGACTACGGAATCATAATCCGTCAGGCAGACGATCGTCCAATTCGTATTCGGCTCTATCATGTACGACATTAAAACTTTCTGTCCGTTATGCGTCGCCGTCTCCATGCCGCTGCCCTTCGACTGCGCCAGCTGATAATACTCTTCCCCGGAAAGGTCGGTTGCCTCGCCCGAATCCAGATTATATTGCGTCTCTGTCGTCGCCGCCAGTACACCCACACGGTCAAGCACCGTGATATCCGTATCCTCATCCGTGATCTCGGCAAGTGCCTCGGACAACTCGGCTAAGTCGGATGATTTTGCAAAACCTCCCAACACATTGTCCTCGGAATCAAAAACAGGGTCTGCCATATATACTGTCGGCTGCCCGGACACCTTGGAAATTGTCACATCGGAAAGATATTTCGATCCCGCCAGAGAATTTTGAACATACGCACGCTCAGAGATATCGTTTAGGTCATTGTCGTCTCCGCGAACAATCTGCATCCCGCTCGTATCATACAGAAATTCAAACGTCGCCCCCTGCGGAAAAGCATCCTGTGAGGCAATAATCGCATTCCTCGCCGCCGCAAGATTCTCCGGCGACGGATCAAGAAGCGCCGCGTCAAACAGGCTGTTCTTCGCTAAAATATCCACACCGTTAAAGGTTCCGTCGATCAGGCTCATTACTTCTTTTTGCGCATTCGCCAGACGCTGTTCGGCAATCTCCGTCTCCAGTTCCATAACCGTGTTTCGAATGGAACGCGCCGTAAACGCCGTCATCAACGCCAACGGAACAATCGCAAGCAATAAAATGATTGCGATCAATTTCACCCGGATTCCCTTTACTCCTGCTCCTTGCGCCTTCGTTTTCGACGCAGAGCCGTTACGTTTTGCCATACTGATATGCCCCCTTGTTGTTATTTTATCGTAACCGTTCAGATGGCTGAACAACTACATTTTATCGCACTATAGCCATTTTACTATGAACAGACGGCAAGTGCAAGCGTTACTCCGTTAAAAACGCTTTTCTTCACGAGAAGCATGCCGCCGTTTGCTGCGGCAACCGCCGCCCGCTCGCATACGTTTCCCGTGCCGACGGTTTTTTCAACAAAATCGGAATGGGAAAAATCGCCCTTAAGCGCCGCAAGTTCCTCTGCCGAAAATGTTTGAAATTGCAGTCGCCGTTCGGCGCAAAAAGCGAGAAGCCCCGGCTCGTCTGCCTTTTTATCAATGCTTGCCACCGCAAAAAGTGCCTCCGGCAGATAATCATTTTCATTCATAAACGCATGAACAGCAGATGTGATCTGTTCTTTATGCGCCCCTTTCCGGCAGCCGATTCCTAAGCAAAGATGCCTCGGAATTAAAACCAACGCGCCGTTTGCCGCCGCGACAGACGCTTTGGTGCCTTGAATGGTAAGAACGATCCGCCTCGCGTGATCTGCCTCGTCCGTCCGCACCCCCGCGTCCGTCTGCATCCCCTTGTCCGCCCGGCTCCCTGCTTCCGTCCGGCTCGCTACATTCGCAGAAACAACCCGTACCGACGGCGGCAGTTCGCCCGTAATCGGAAACGGACTTTCCATAATCACCTGTTCATTCGAAAGCACCGCTGCGGATATCATTTTGATTCGTTCGGGATTGAATATGAAATAATTATGTTCCTTTGCCCAGACGTCAACCGCAAATTCTCCGCGAATATCCGTCGCCGTTGTGATCACCGGCGCTGCCTTAAGATGCTTCGCGATTTCCTCCGCCATATGGTTTGCTCCGCCGATATGCCCGGACAGAAGCGGAATGACATAAGATGCCCCCTCGTCAATGGCAAGCACCGCCGGGTCGGTCGTCTTGTCCCGCACAAACGGCGCAACCGCACGAACGGCAATCCCAACCGCTCCGACAAATAGCAACGCCTTACGGCATGCAAAATGTTTTTCCACCCATGCGGACAGCGAGCCGTCCCGCGGACATCTTGCGATTTCGCAGGCATCATATTTTTTTGCGATCCGCTCCGCCGTGCGCTCTCCGGCATCCGTAAAGCAGATTATGACAACGCCGTTTTTTTCATGATGCATGTCTGCCGCTTTGCGCAATTCTGTGTTTTTTTCTTTTGTCTGCAACGATTCCCCGGCAGAAGAATCTTCTTTTGCCTTTCGATATTCCGTCGCAAAGTCCGGCGCATAAAGGCGGCTCTTTTCGTAACTGGCATCTAAAAAATCACCGACGACAATGAGCGCGGTTTTCGTTATTCCATTCTTTTTCGCCGTCTTGGCAAGAGTACCGACTGTGCAGCGGAATATCTTCTCGTCCTCCCATGTCGCCTTATATACGATCGCCGCCGGCGTCCCCGGCGTATACGCGCCCTGCAGCAATTCATCCTGCACCTCATCCGCCAACCCGGCGGAAAGGTAGATTGCCATAGACGCGCCGTGCAACGCAAGATCCCGCAGCCGCTCTTTTTGCGGAACAGCGGTCTTCCCTTGCATCCGCGTAATTACAAGGGTCTGCGAAACATTCGGCAGCGTGTATTCCGCGCCGAGCGAAGCCGCCGCTCCCGAAAAAGCGGATACCCCCGGCGTGATATCATAGGCGATTCCCTTGGCAAAAAGCGCGTCCATCTGCTCTTTTACCGCACCGTACAGACTGGGGTCGCCGGTGTGCAGCCGGACAACTTCTTTTCCGTCTGCGTCCGCTTTTTCCATAACGGAAAGAACCTCTTCAAGCGTCATTTCCGCGCTGTTATAGATTGCGCAGCCCTCTTTTGCATACAAAAGAAGCGCCGGATTCACAAGACTTCCGGCGTAGATGATAACATCCGCTTCTTCTATGAATTTTTTGGCACGCAGGGTAACGAGGTCAGGTGCACCGCACCCCGCGCCGACAATGTGGATCATGGGTTATGACAAAATCCCCTCTATCTGATGATGTACCTGTTTTTCAAGGAAATTTTCTTTATTCATGAAATAGTATTCCGCCATCGTTGTCACCTCTTCTATCATCTTATCATGGCAATGTTTGGCACGCAAGGAGTAATTCCTCCTCCGTAATGCTCCGATACTCTCCCTCGGCAAGCGCCTCATCCAGCATAAGGGAGCCCATTGCCACCCGCTTTAGCGATACGACCTGTCTGCCGACGCTTTCGAACATCCGCTTGACCTGATGATACTTCCCTTCCTCAATCGTCACATAGACCTCTTTTTCCGAAGGGATTTCCAGTATCGCGGGCATTGCCGTAAAATCATCATCCACCCGCAGCCCTTTTGCAAAAAGATCTGCTTCCCGCTGTCCGACAGCTGCATCCAATGTCGCAAGATATTTCTTTTTTACATGCTTCTTCGGCGACAGCAGCCGGTGCGCCAATTCCCCGTCATCCGTCAGAATCAAAAGCCCCGTCGTATCTTTGTCCAGCCGTCCGACCGGGAATATGTTTTTCCTATCATCCGGCAAAAGCAAATCCAGCACCGTTTTTTCCCGTGCATCCTGCGTCGCGGATATCACGCCGGACGGCTTGTTCAGCATGTAATAGCGGTGTTCCTGATAACCGACCACGCTTCCGTTAACCGTGACCGTATCTTCTTCCGGTGCCACATGAAAACCGGCGTCCGTAACTGTAATTCCGTTTACCGTTACGGCTCCGGTTCGTAAGATATTTTTTACTTCTTTTCTGGTGCCTATTCGTGCATTCGCTAAGAATTTATCTAATCGCATAATAAAAATATAATAAAAAAGTGGGCGTATGTGGGGCATTTCCTAAGACCTCCATAACATCCCCTTAGACCCCAAAAATATCCATATATAAAAAAGTGGGCGTATTGGGGCTCGAACCCAAGACCTTCCGCTAGTCAGGCGGACGCTCTCCCAGCTGAGCTATACTCCCACTTGTGATGACGTTATAAGTATACCGTTTTTTTAGAAAAAAGTAAACTATCTTTTCCGATACAGTACCGCGAATCCTAATCCGCCGATCAGGACAATCGCCGTTGCCGCAAGCAGCCGCCACGTTTCGGCATCGACTTCGGATAGATAAATGCCCGTTTGCGCTTCTTCCGCGGCAGTTGCCTCATCCGCTGCGTCTTCTTCCGCTTCCGCCGCATCCTGTGCGTCATCCGGGTTGTTCATCTGTCCCGGTCCGCCACCTGTCATATCGCCGCCGAAGCCGCCTTCCGACCGGTTTTCCTCACCGCTTGCGCTCTCCGGGCGGTTCGTCTCGCCGCCGTCGCTGTCCGTTGTTCCGTCGCTGTCCGTTGTTCCGTCGCTCGACATTTCCCCATCCGGCGGCTGCGGCATCTCGCCACCCTCACCCGGGAAGTCCGGCATCTCGCCGTCCCCGCCCGGGAAGTTCGGCATCTCGCCTCCCATGCTGCCGAAGCCGTCGAAATTGCCTCTCGGCTGCATGCCGCCGAAGTTCATCGTCCCGCCGAAGCCGCCGCTTTGTGCATCTCCATAGGACGCCGAAACTTCTTCAAGCGTGATCTCTTCCACATTATCGCCGATCACCATAAGATACGTTTCGCCAACCTGCATTTCTGGACAGCTGATATTGACTGAGGAGAACGAACAAGGCACATCCCAAGTCAAAAGCACGTTGCCGTCCGTATCCTCTATCGCCACTGTCGTTCCCGCTTCCGCTCCGCTTGAGTAGGTATACAGGATCGAACATTGTTGCGAGGTATCGTCAAACTGTTCCGCCATGGAATAACTGCCCGCCGCGATCACCGTTCCTCCCGTGATCTCGCACACGCCGTTATTTTCGCTCGCGTAGTCAATCGCGCTGTTCGTGCCGGAATTTACAAGGCTTACACGAATCGTTCCGCCGGATATATAGATATCGCCGTTAGAATCGAGTCCGTCTGCATCCTGCGCCGACTCATTGATCACGGTAAGGGTTCCGCCGCTGATGGCAATATAAGTCTCTTCCTCTTCTTCGGAAGCGGCATCCCCTTCCGTATCCGCAGCGTCCGCATCGGCTGCATCCGTTTTTTCTGCCGCCTCGGAATCCGATTTTAACGCATCCTGTGCAGATGCAGTTTCATTTTCCGGCTGCTCGGCATTTTCCGCCGCATCATCCGGATGTGACGCCTCCATCCGTCCGTCGGTATCTCCGCTTTCATTTGAAGCACCCTCCGAAGACGTATTTCCCTGCTCCTGCGAAGAATCCGCCTGCATATCACTTTGCGCATCCATGCTACGACCGCCGTGCTGATACAAAAACTGCATCTGTTCCGGTATATCTCCGTCAAAAATCTCACTCAACTTCGATTCCAATGTCTCGGAGTCCGGCATCCCGTCTGCAAACAGCGCCGTAATCTCATCCATGTGTTCCGTCAGTTCTTCGGGAACATCCCCGTCGAACATTTTAGAAAACATCTCTTCAAGCGACTCGCTGTCGAACGTCATCTCCCGATGACCGCCCATGCCGCCGCCTCCGCCGCCGGGTCCGCCTCCGCCGCCGAACATATCGCCGCTCCCGCCGTTGGCGTTCAAGCCGTCGTCTTCCGGGTAAATCGTCACATCCCCGCCCGACTGCTCAATCACGACGGCTTCCAATCCCTCATAACATTCGTTAATCAGAACCGTTCCACCGGATATATAAATCGCCGTATCGGAGTGGATTCCGTCGTCGCCTGCGGCAATCGTAATCTCACCCCCGGCAATCGTCACATCGCCCGCCGTATGCAAGGCGTCGTCTTCGCTTTCAATCGTAAGGCTGCCGGACGCGATATAGAAGTAACTTTCTTCTTTTTCCACAACGACGCCGTCGTCGCCCGCGTCTATCGTCACATCCGCGTTACACATCCGAAAACTGTCGTTCGCATGAATGCCGTCCGCGGCAGCCGTTATTGTAATCGCACCGTCCCCCGCGATAACAAGGTCGTCTTTTGCCACAATGCCGTGCTTGTAATCCGCAGTTACTGAAAGCGTACCGCCTCCGTTGATCGTCAGATCATCATGAGCAAAAATCGCGCCGTTCGTATTGTCGGAAAGCGCATCTTCGCCGTAATCCGCCCCACAGACAATCGCATTTGTACTGCCGTCCGCCAATGTCAAAAAGACTTTATCCGCCTGGTCGACAATCAGCCCCGCGTCATCCGCGCAGTTGATCGTCACATTGTCAAACTTCAGCCATACTTTTGACGAACTGTACGCCTCCACTATGATGCTGCCGTTATTGAGTTCGCCGGAAAGTACGTAATATCCGGCGTTTTCGATATACACGCTCCCGTCGTAGGCATACGCTCCGCCGCCGTTTACTGCTGCGTCGTCGCCGTTTAACGTAATGATCGTCGCCGAAGAATCATCCCACGCGCCGTTTAGATCATTCGCGGTAAAATACGCCGTGCCTTCTGTCATTTCTGCGTCCTCATCAACGACCGACTGAATGCCGATGGATTTTCCGTTCATAAAAACGACCGTCACGATCAACGCAAAGATCAGAACCGCTATGCAGATTTTATCTATGTGTTTGTGTGTAGACATTATTTATTTCTCCTGAGCGTAACTATTCCGCACGAATAGTTTTTTCTATGGAATAACCATGATTGCTTCGCAATTCCCATGAACGTAACTATTCCTCACGAATAGTTTTTTCTATGGAATAACCATGACTGCTACATTGCTTCGCAATTCCCATGAACGTAACTATTCCGCCTGTTCAAAAACCCCAATCCGCAGACCATTTGCTTCGCAAATGCCGTCTTTGCAAGACTATTGTCTGCGGCTGCACTTTTTGAACAGCCTATGCGACATAAATCATATTGTCGGATTTCACCCTGCAAGCAGTCCGAAATCGACAATATAATTTATGCCTGAATAGTTACTATTTATCCCATATAATCTCCATTATAACTAACCAATACCGCACTCTCTACTCCCGCGATATCTGCCAGTTCGTTAATGAAATCCGTATTGTCCTCTTTTAAGCGGATCTCTAAATTCAGTTCGATCTCGCCCTTGCGGACCGTCTTGCTCTTCGTTACGCATTTCTTGGTCTTCCCCGCCAAGAATGCCGTCGCCTTCTTCTCGCTTTCGCTATCCGTGCAATGCAGCACAACGATGTACGGATTCGCGGTTTCTCTCTGATTCGCAAAAAACGCGATAATCACTCCGATGATGACACTGCCGAAAACCGCCAGCGGAATCATGCCCGCCGCCAGAACGATTCCTACCGCCAACGACCAAAATAAGAACGCAATATCCAGCGGCTCCTTGATCGCGGCACGGAAACGGACGATCGACAACGCACCGACCATACCTAAGGACAATACAACGTTACTGGTTACCGCCAAGATTACGAATGTCGTGATCATGCAAAGTGCTACCAGAGTTACGCCGAAATTCGCCGAATACATGACCCCGGCATAGGTCTTTTTATAGATATAAAAGATAAAAAGCCCCAGCGCGAATGATAATACCATTGCCAGCACCATGTCAAAAATGCTGATGCTCGTAACGTTTTCCAAGAAACTTGATTTGAAAATGTCATTGAATGTCATAACTGTACGTCTCCTTTAGTATAATAATATATCTATTTCCACGACCGTTCCGTCG
This sequence comes from uncultured Lachnospiraceae bacterium, assembly GCA_905236585.1. Classification (GTDB taxonomy): domain Bacteria; phylum Bacillota; class Clostridia; order Lachnospirales; family Lachnospiraceae; genus RGIG4930. The sequence goes on along the minus strand of CAJOQZ010000335.1, from coordinate 1,862 downwards.
TAAAAACCTTACAACTGTTCAGATCCCAAAACCCTTACCCGTATACCCGGCACTGGGCGTATTTGGAAAAAGCGCCGACCCGCGTTCCCGGGATCTGTACCGCGTCCCGGATGATGCTCGGCAGATACGCGTCCCATTTGACCTCTAAGATAATCGGTGCGTCTCCTGCCGGAACCGTGATGCACTTCGGATTTAAGAAATCCGTTTTATCCAAACCGGTACGGATGTCATAATCAAGCGTTACCCGGACATTCCCCGGTCTGAAAATGAAAGGTTCTCTGGTGTAATCCACGATCGTTTTCGGACGCATCTGCTGATAAATCATCTTGCAGTACAGTTCCTCAATCAGCGGTCGTTTTGAATCCATCATCCAGTCAATGTCGCCGTCAACGATTTTCTGTGCCTCCTCCGCCGTCAGATTCGCGGAATACTTCGTGCCGAGACCGTTTAATTTGCTCTTTTTTTCCAAATGGATGATCGACGGATCAAGATTGTAATAGCGGATGCGGAACTTTTCCCGCGCATTCACGCCGTCTACTTTTTCCCGAAGCGCCTTATCGTTCAAATTGTCAAAATACAGGCTGCGGATTAAATATTTCCCGTCAACCGTATGCGGGTCCGGCGTCGCGATGACGCTCATCCGCGCCCGGATCGTCAAAAGATCCGCGTAAGTAATCTTGTGCTTCCATTCATGGCGGTAATGTTTGTCCATGCTGCTCTCCTGTGTAAAAATATTCCGTCTTTTCTATGCAAACGCTACTATATATCCCAATACTAAAATGAACCTTAAAACTCATTTTTATTATATAAAAAAAAATATACAAAATGCAAGTACTGATGAAACTCAATTCACCTGCTATTTTAGCCATGATTTGATAAAAGCACCTTGCTCCGCAGTATATTCTTTTAATTCCAGTGTATCGGTCAGTATGCGCCCCAGTTTTGATGGTTCAAGCACCCCTACAAGTTTTCAATTCTTAGGCACTATAACGTGTGATAATACGGACAAATATTCTCGTAATGTCCATCCTTCATTCTGAATCCTCCAGGGATAGTACCCAGTTGTATAAAACCAAGCCGCTCGTATAAATGCCTGGCGTGAGCGTTTGACTCTACCACAGCATTAAACTGGTAATCATTTGGTATAGCAGAATGAATGATCATGTTTTGGCGAACACAAACAAAAATATATTTGCACCTGATGTGTTCGTTACATTGACTTTTTGCACCTTTTAGCACATTTTTAAGAAAAAGAGGAATCCTCCTCGAAGAAGAATCCCTCTTTCATAATCTAAATCATTTCTCAATCCCTACGTGACTGCCTTACTTTACATTGAATGCACTCATGCCCGGATAATCCGCACCCGTGCCAAGTTCTTCCTCGATGCGTAAGAGCTGGTTGTACTTCGCTACACGCTCGGAACGGCTCGGAGCGCCGGTCTTGATCTGACCTGTGTTAAGAGCAACCGCAAGGTCAGCAATCGTCGTGTCTTCCGTCTCGCCGGAACGGTGGGACGTAACTGCCGTATATCCGTTCTTGTTCGCCAGTTTGATCGCTTCGATCGTCTCGGTTAAGGAACCGATCTGGTTAACCTTGATGAGAATGGAGTTAGCGCAGCCAAGGTCGATACCCTTTTGCAGACGCTTAACGTTCGTTACGAATAAGTCATCACCTACCAACTGAATCTTATCGCCAAGGACTTCCGTCATCTTCTTCCAGCCGTCCCAGTCCTCTTCATCCAGACCGTCTTCGATGGAGATGATCGGATACTTGTCAACCAGCTGCTTCCAATGCTCGATCAGCTCATCAGATGTGAAGTCCTTGCCGGACTTCGGCAGATGATAATGTCCAACGCCCTTTT
>CAJOQZ010000334.1 GCA_905236585.1 uncultured Lachnospiraceae bacterium | reverse complement strand
GTATTATACCACATTAACGACGAGGAGAATACAAATTTATTTGTATTCGACGACCGTATGCGATAACAGGCGCTCTGCGGCTGTTATCGCATATTTTCTTAGGCGGCGTAAAAAAATCTTTTTACTCTTCCGACAGAGTTTTTTTGACTTTGGCTGGAACACCCGCAACAAGCGAGTTGTTCGGGATATCCGAAGTCACAACGCTTCCCGCGGCAATGACGCAGTTTGAACCGATCGTGACGCCGGGCATTACGGAAACGTTGGCGCCGAACCAGCAACTGTCGCCGATCTTGATGGGAAGAGCAATTTCCATTCCTTGGTTGCGTTTATTTCGATCGAGCGGATGGTTGGCGGTGTAAAAGCCGCAGAACGGACCGATAAATACATTCTCGCCGATTGTGATCGTTCCCCCATCCATAAAGTAGCACCCATGATTAACGAATGTGCCTTTTCCGAGCCGGGTATAGGACTTGCCGTAGTCAAAATACACGGGCGCAAGGACAGATATGTCGCTTACGTCGTCTTTTTGCAGAAGTTCCTTTAGCGCGTTCGTCTGCTCGTTGCTATGGGGACGGGCATTATTGAAATCATAGGCAAGTTGTTCTGCTTTTCGGCGCAGATCGACCAACTCCTTATCGTTGCCGGGATCATACCATTCACCGGCGTTCATTTTTTCCTTTTCTGTCATTTGGTCTCCTTAACGATAGATTACCGAAACCGCAGATGATGCAGCCTGTTTGCGGCATAAAAAAATACACCTTGCCGCAGGTTTCTTTTTTCGGTGAAAACAATTATAATATAAACTCATAGTGATTTCAAACTTTTGAAAAGCAACCAAGATCAAATCAGTTTTAAGGAAGGATTTTTCCATGAAAAAAACAGGGAATGCTAAGACGCTTGCCATCATGGGGCTATTGATTGCAGCGGAAATCGTGCTTTCGCGTTTTTTCTCAATCAATGCGTGGAACATCCGCATAGGGTTCGGATTTGTGCCGGTCGCATTTGCCGGGATACTTTTGGGCGCTTTACCCGCAGGAATTGTTGCGGCGGCGGCGGATGTGCTGGGGGCGCTTCTTTTTCCTACGGGTCCGTTTTTTCCGGGATTTACCCTTACCGCATTTTTAACCGGTGTGGTGCTCGGGGCGTTTTTATACGAAAAGCAGACATATCCGCGGATTGTCTGCGCGGTGCTTTTGAATCAACTGCTCTTAAGCTGGCTTTTGAACAGCCTTTGGATTTCGATTCTTTATGATTCGCCGTATCTGCCGCTTTTGGGAACGCGCCTGATCCAGATTGCTATCTTGGTTCCGGTACAGATTATAGTGATCGGGACGCTGACACGGACGGTAAGGGTTGCGCTGGGGAGTGAAATGATATGAACGAAAAAGAAGCGGTCGAATATATCGAGCATTACGGCTGGAGTACGACGAGGCTGGGCTTAGGACGCACAAGGGAACTTCTGAAACGGCTTGGGAATCCGCAGAAGCGCTTGAAATTTGTCCACGTTGCCGGGAGCAACGGCAAGGGCAGTACCTGCGCGATGCTTTCTTTGATTCTGCAAAAAGCGGGATATCGGACGGGGCTTTATATTTCACCTTATATTCAGGAGTTTTGTGAGAGGATACAGATTGACGGGGAGAATATTTCCGGTGAAGAACTTGCGCGTATTACAGAGCGGGTGCGCGACGCAGCGGAAGCGATGGACGATCATCCGAGCCAGTTTGAACTGGTGACTGCGATTGCGATGGTCTATTATTTCGAGCATAACTGCGACATCGTCGTTTTGGAAGTCGGTATGGGCGGGGAACTTGACAGCACGAATGTCATAGATGCGCCGGAAGTTGCGGTGATCACGAATATCTGTCTCGACCACACGGAGTATCTTGGGGATACGCTGGAGAAGATTGCGTTGACGAAGGCGGGAATCATCAAACCGGGATGCCGCGCGGTATGTTATGACGCCGGATCGGAAGTAACGGAAGTGATCAAAAGCGTTTGTCAAAAAAGGGGCGTTCCGCTGTGCTGCGTGGATTTTGACCGTCTTGTACCGTTAAGCAGCAGTCTTGACGGACAACGGTTTTCATGGGATGGTGCGGAATATCCGCTGGCGCTTCTCGGCCCGCATCAACTATATAACGCGGCGGTTGTCCTTGATACGGTGTCATTGCTTCGGGAATGCGGATGGGAGATCCCGGAAAAGGCGGTTCTTGAAGGCTTACGGGATGTCCGCTGGCCGGCGCGTTTTGAGCGTATCTTAAATAAGCCGCTTGTTATCTTAGACGGCGGGCATAATCCGCAAGGAGCAGATGCGCTTGCGGCGTGTATCCGCGACCTTCTGCGGGGGCGGAAAGTCGTTTTTCTTCTTGGGATTCTCGCCGATAAGGACTACCGACGCATTACTTCAACGATCCTGCCTTACGCACAAGAGTTTATCTGCTTGACGCCGGAGAATGCAAGGGCGCTTCCGGGAGAGGAACTTGCGGTGTATTTAAGGCAGAAGGGGGCGAAAGCAAGCGCATATAATAATTTAGAAGAGGGAATCCACGCATCCGTTAAGGCGGCAGGAATGGATGGCGCCGTGATCGCCTTTGGTTCGCTCTATCTGGTCGGTGCAATCCGTACGGCATTTTCCGAAATGGATCATGAATAAAATGAGAAGTTTTATCAATAAAAAAAACAGCCGTCCGGTTTGAAAGAAATCGGACGGCTGTTTTTGACTAACCGTGGTAATGCGCTTCAATCTCTTTGTTGTCCGCTTCGTAGAGGACTTCTGTGGAGTAGTTGCCCGAAGCAAGGGTCAGTTTGACGATTCCCGGATATGCAGATTCTACGGCGGTCTGAATATTTGCCGAAGCATTGCGCGGCAGATAGATGTATTCGTAGGAATACTCTTCGAGTTTCCGTAAAATGATCCATTCCTGTGCTTTTTTCATATGGAGCGTTCCGAGCAGATCTTTTTTCTCCTCACCCGGCAGCTGACGAAGCGGCTGATACGCGCAGTGCGCAAACGGACGTTCCGACGGCTCAAGACGAACCCATTCATTGACGAAGAACAGGTCGTTCAACTGCAGCTGTGACGGATCATACGCCTGATCTGCGTTGCCTGCCGCAGCATGGGAGGTCTGATAGCCTTTGCGGATTGCCGCAACGACATCCATGATCAGATCCTGCGATACAGCGTTATACTCGAATGTAAATGTGTCGTCCCCCAAATATACGGTAAGCCGTCCCAGCAGAAGATCGCGGAAAAGAACGACGGCAGTCACTTTGTTAAAAAGAACTTTCTGCATATTGACACCCTCATTAGCGATCTGCAGCAGTTCGAGACGGTCCTCATATACATTGAGCAGGTATTCATAAAGATCCATATTCGGCGTTGCGTTCCGACGTTC
>CAJOQZ010000333.1 GCA_905236585.1 uncultured Lachnospiraceae bacterium | reverse complement strand
TAAGATCAAACGAAAGGGCAGTTATTGTTATAATTCAAGCTGCTTTTTCGTTTGACCTTACAGCGATTCTAACCTAAAGAATTTGTACATACCCTCGATACTTTTTTCAAATATTTGATATCGCCTACCATATGCTTGATATTCGTATAGCCACGGTTTGTCATATATTTTTCCAGCGGATATTCTCCGGCGGCGCTGATGATGTCCGCATACGCATCCGTCAGGGCAAGTTCCGCGTCATCATCCGTAGGCACAGGCGACACAAGATCCGAAAGTTTCTTCTCAATCGCGTAGTCCGCCGTCAATAATTTTTTTATATAGGCATTATCGTAGCCTAAACGGGTCATTAAGTAGGTCACTTTTTGATCCGTGATCTCTTTGCTTTCCAACGCGCCGCCTAAAATATTGTAATAGGCTTCGCTTGACAGAGAAAAAGAAGGCTCCTCGTAGATTACCATAAGTTCATCCGGGTATGCCCGCAGCGGAGAAATCGTAACGGATACAATAACCGGCGCAAGCCCTAACGGATTCTTTTCTGAATCTGTAATCCATTCGTACATTTTCTCCACCGTATCTATGGATTCAATATAAGAAAGATACTGCCGTAACGGTTCGACGCCGCTTTTTGACCGGGCATCCCAGTCACCGGCAAGAGAAGCATACTTCTTCAACTCCTGCGCATCTTTTCCGGTAAGAGAATCATCCGAGAGCAGGTCGATCTTTTTTTGCAAAACAATATCCGCAATATGATCCGCATTGCGTCCGTTAAGGTCTGCCCCGTCAGTCAGAATCCATTCCTTATTCGCCGAAGCGGCAAAATCATCCGTCGGCAGGATCTCATCTTCTTGGGAAATGCTTCCTATAAGGTCGGAATCGATCCAGCGATCTCCTTTTGCAAAATCGGGATCGTCGGAATCGACGGAAGCGCAGCTGAAAAGAAGCGCCGATATGAGAAAAAGGCTGCAAATTGCCCGCAGACTGTGCATCTTTTTTTTCTTCATAGATAAAAAATCCTTTCACAATTACTGAATCGTCCCGCCGCCTGCGAGTATATCGCCGTCATATAGAACGACCGCCTGTCCCGGTGTAATCGCCCGCACAGGGTGTTCAAAGGTAACTTTTATTGTTGATTCGTCTATCATCTGAACATGGCAGTCGGCGCCGCAATCCGCATATCGAATCCGTCCGCGATAGATTTTATCCGGGTCGAACTGCTCTTCGGCGACCATATTCACATCCGACGCAATTAAGCAGTCCGCAAAACAGTCTTCATTTTCCCCAAGGACAACTTCGTTCGTATCCGGGCGGATTGCGGTAACAAATACCGGATGTCCGAGGGCGATGCCTAATCCTTTTCGTTGTCCGATCGTATAATTGGTAATTCCTTTGTGTCGTCCGACGACGCGTCCGTTCGCCAGTATAAAATTCCCCTCCGGCGGCAGGTCGTTTTTGCACTCTCTGCGTAAAAAAGCGCCGTAATCCCCATCCGGAATAAAACAGATGTCCTGACTGTCCTTCTTATCAAATACCGGAAGTCCGATCTCTTCTGCAATCATACGGATTTCGTCTTTTTCATAGTCCCCCACCGACATTAAGGTATGCTTAAGATGCTCCTGCGTTAGATTATACAGAACATAGGTCTGGTCTTTTGCAGCGGATTTTGCGTTTTGAATATAATACCGCATGTTCGTCCCCTGCTTAATTCGCGCATAATGTCCGGTCGCAATGTAATCCGCCCCGAACTGCTTTGCCCGCTCATACATTGCCTCCCATTTCAAATAGCGATTGCAGGCAATACAGGGATTCGGCGTGCATCCGTTTTTATAGGATGCAATGAAGTAATTAACGACTTTTTCACGAAATTGGGGCATGAAATTTATGACATGAAACGGAATCCCAAGGATGGAGGCAACCCGTGCCGCATCATCCGAAGCATCGCTTCCGCAGCACGCCACATGTCCGCTTCGTGCCGCAACGGCGTCGTCTTCCTGCCACAGCCGCATGGTAACGCCGATCACATCATATCCCGCTTTTTTTAACAAATAGGCACATACGGAAGAATCCACTCCTCCGGACATGCCTACCACAACTTTTTTATTCATTTACAGATATTTACTCTCAAATGTCGATATGTCCAGCGGGCGATCATATAAAAACCCCTGAATATCTTCAATGCCCAGACCGGTTGCCATGCTGCGGTCCTCGTCCGTTTCCACGCCCTCACAGATCAGGCGCAGTCCCGCTTTTTTGAAACCATCGACGAGCCCTTCCGCCATCCGTCGTCCCGAATTGCTCTTTGCCGCGCTTTTTAAGTACCCCAAATCGAATTTTACGGTATCGACCGGCAGATCAAACGGCAGCATGATCAGATGTCCGTTGCTCCCAAAATCATCAATCGCAATATGGTACCCCTTATCGTGAACGCTTATGATTCTCTCACGCATGGTTTCAAAACTGTCAATCAGCGAAGACTCATGAATCTCAAACGTAATCTTGCTTGGTGCGATCCCCTGCTCTAAAAAAGAAGCATGCACCTTGTCCATAAATCCGCGTTCCGAAAAGTCAATCCTTGACAAATTGATCGATATCGGTACGCTCCCACGCCCCGTTACATTCCATCGCGCCATCATCTCGCCAACTTTTTTTACTACGACAAGATCCAACTGTGAAACGACGCTCGCGCTTTCTAACAACGGAACAAACATCAGCGGCGATAATACATTGTCATCCGTTTCTTTATAGCGCGATAACGCCTCTGCTCCGATAACCTTACCGTCTGCTGCGGAAATCTGCGGCTGCAGTTCAACGACGATCTTCTCCTCATCCCAGCCGGTGCTGATATCGGAAAAATCCTGTGGGACGGTATTATGCACGGGTTCTTTTTTGTTGTTTAAGAATCTTCCAAACATATCTGTTTTACCTTTCGTCTGATACGCTGCAAGGCATTATCAATGCTCTTTTTATCTTTGCCGGTAGAATCGGCGATCTCGATATAATCCATACCGGTCAGATACTTTTTCAAAACGGTCAGTTCCATAGGCGAAAGCGCCGCCATGATCCGGTCATAGACGTCTTTTGCGTGTTCCTTGTCCAATACGATATATTCCGGGTTGAACTTCTCGTCCGCAGCCTGCCGGATATCATAAGTATCCTCGTTTTCGTCAAAAATATCAATGGAAATATGAAAATTTAACGGTGCATGCTTCTTGCGGTTGGAATTTTCGATTGCTTTGTACTGTGCTCGCCGGATACAAACATCCGCAAAAGTGGCAAACCGTACATCCCGATTCGGGTCAAAACGCAGCATCGCTTCATACAGTCCGACATTGCCCTCCTGAATCAGATCGTCTTTATCCCCGCCGCAGATATACAGCGGTGCGGCAAGACGGCGCACATGGACGGCGTAGCGATCCAAAAGGCAGTTTTCCGCTTTTTTATCTCCGTTACGGTAGCATTTATGCAGTTCTTCGTCCGTGATATTCTTATAATCCGTCATAGTATTTTTTATTTATGATTGCTTCATCCGTGCGCGAACGATTTCATAGGCGACAACGCCGCACGCAACGGATGCATTCAGCGATTCAATCTCTCCGCACATTGGGATGGACGCGATATAATCACAATGCTTTTTTACAAGGGGCGATACGCCCTTCCCTTCATTTCCGACAACCAGCCCGATGGGACCGGAGAGATTCATTTGAAAAAGCATTTCGCCGTCCATATCGGCGCAGACAAACCATAATCCTTTTTCTTTTAACATCTCAATCGTTTTTGAAATGTTCGTAACCTGCGCAACCGGCGTGAAATTCACAGCACCGGCGGAAGCCTTGACCGCTGCCGGAGACAGCCCCACGGCATGGTGCTTCGCGATAATAACGCCATGTGCGCCGGACGCGTTCGCCGTACGGATGATTGCACCCAAGTTGTGCGGGTCTTCGATCTCGTCCAAAATAAAGATAAACGGCTCCTCGTGTCGTTCTTCGGCGCGTTTTAGAATATCCTCCACCGTTACATAGGAAAACGCCGCAACAAACGCAACAACGCCCTGATGCCCGTCATTGCCGCAAAGTTGCGTCAAACGCTCTCTTGTCACAAAATCCATCTGTAAATGCCGCTTTTTTGCTTCCCGAAGCATCGTTTTGATCGGACCGTCTTCACTTCCTTTTAACAGGAACAGCCGCTCAACCGGACGGTCGGCGCGAAGCGCTTCGATTACAGCATTGCGTCCATAAATTATAGAATCTTCACTTCGCATGTCGCATTCCTTTTTATGTATGCACCATCGTATGATGCGGCAGTTTGTCGGTTCGTTCAAGCCCGAGGCGGACAAGTTCTAAAATCCGCTTTGTCTGACCGGTCAAATACAGATAGCCGAGCATCGCCTCAAAACCTGTCGCACGTCGATAATCGCTGACAGTTGCATTTTTTGCCATGGTATTGCTTTTCGCGTTGCGCCCGCGCCGGTATATGCTAAGTTCCTCTTCGGTCAACTCATCCGCAATCGCCTCAAAAATGTCTTTCTGCGACGACGCCTTGACAATGGTGCTTGCTTTTTTATGAAGAATGTTGACGGGTTCGTTTTTATCTTCGACAATGATCGTGCGGATAATCAGATCAAACACATCATCTCCGATAAACGCAAGAACCAGCGGCGAATAGGTATGGATGTCCTTCGGCGCTATGGAAAACGTATGAAGTACGGCGCTGCTTAAACTCTCGTCCATTGCACGCCTTCCCGTGTATCTTTTAACTGGATTCCCTTTTCCAATAGTTCGTCGCGAATGGCGTCCGCACGGGCAAAATCTTTGTTTTTACGCGCTGCGTTCCGTTCTTCGATCAAGCCTTCGATATCGGCGTCCAATAACACGTCTTCTTTTTCAATGATAATTCCCAAAACATCACAAAGCGTCTTCAGACGTTCGTAAAACAGTCCGGTCAACTCGTTGGAAGCATCGTCCGTATGCTGGTTGATGTAACGCACCAAATCGAAAACTGCGGCAACCGCGTCTGCAGTATTAAAATCATCCTCCATTGCCGCTTCAAATGCCTTGACGAAATCTAACGTTGCAAGGTAGATTTCGTCCTCGCCGTCATTTGCGGCAGTATCGTCTGTGTGCGCCATATGAAAACGCAGGTTCTCGGCACAGGTCGTAATCCGCGCAAGAGAGTTTTTCGCCGCTTCCATCAATTCATCGCTGAAATTTAATGGGCTGCGGTAATGGGCGCTTAACATGAAAAAGCGCAGCACAGAAAGGTCATATTTTTCCGATATATCCCGTACGGTGAAAAAGTTGCCGAGGGATTTGGACATTTTTTTGTGATCGATATTTAGAAAGCCGTTGTGCATCCAGTATGTTGCAAAAGGTTTCCCATTCGCGCTTTCCGACTGCGCGATCTCGTTCTCATGGTGCGGAAAAATCAGATCTTCGCCTCCGGCATGGATGTCAATGCTCTCTCCTAAATATTTTTTCGACATCACCGAACATTCAATATGCCAGCCGGGACGTCCAGCACTCCATGGCGATTCCCAATACGGCTCTCCTTCTTTTTTCGGTTTCCAAAGGACGAAATCCAGCGGGTCCTCTTTTTGCTCGCCGGTTACTTTGATATCGCGGTGTCCGGCTTCGAGATCGTCGATATTCTTATGGGAGAGTTTGCCGTATTCTTTGAAAGATTTGGTGCGGAAATATACTGTACCGTCTTCTGCCGCATAGGCATGTCCGTTTTCAATCAGCGTTTCGATCATTGTAAGCATTCCGTCGATCTCTTCCGTTGCCTTCGGATGGACGGTTGCCTCGCGGACATTTAGACCCGCC
>CAJOQZ010000332.1 GCA_905236585.1 uncultured Lachnospiraceae bacterium | reverse complement strand
CGACCGGGATCAAGAATCGTCTCCCTGCCGTAATCCTCCTCTAACACCTCGCCATTGATATAGATATTGCCCTCGTAATCAATCTGCACCGTCTCGCCTGGAAGTCCGATGACCCGCTTGATGTAATAAGTTTTTTCCGCGTACTGATACGGGAAAATGACAATATCAAAACGCTGCGGCTCCCCGAAACGGTAACTTAACTTATCGACGATTAAATTGTCCCCGTCGGAAAGGGTCGATTCCATGGACGAGCCAGACACTCTGGTCCGCTGTCCGACAAAATGCACGATGCAGAAAGTCAGCACAAGAATCACGCCCACATACATCAGCATGGACATCAGATCTTTTTGGGTGAATTTCTTGTCTTCCTCATCCCCGATCGCGACCTCGATCACGCGGACGTCCTCTTCTTCGCGTGCGGCATCCTCATCTTCCTCGATCTCCGACGCCGTCTCCTCCAAAATCTTATCTTCCACGGAAAACGGATCGACGACGAAATCACTTTCCGTCAGCGGAATCTCTTCGCGCTCCTCTTGTTTGGCACGCTCCACCATCATCCGCTGCCGGTGCGCCGCAACAAGTTCGTCCTCTCTTTCGGCATCCTCGTCCGGATGAAGTTCGTCCATGTTTTTCTGCAAAATCTCATCCAGAACGTCGTCTAACTTCATATCGTCTTTGTTACCGTTGTTCATCTTCCACTCTCTCCAAACTGATCCGCCCAAGCCTTGCGTGGCGAAAATCATCCAAGATTAAAGCCGCCGCTTTATCGTAATCCGCTTCCCCGCCGCTTTTTAGGCAGCCGCGCTTTTTTGCTACCGCAAGAAGCATATCCGCCGGGGCGGCATCCTCGATCCCATAGAAATCCGAAATCGCTTGCGGCGCCGCTGTATCAAGCGTTTCCAAAAGCGTCATCACCAGATTCGTTTTTTCAAAAATATCATCCTTGATCGCGCCGACATAGGCAAGGTATCTGCCGACCTTCTCATCCTCGAATTTCGGCCACAGCACGCCCGGCGTATCTAATAGTTCCAAGCGGCTGCCCTGCCGTATCCACTGCTTTCCCTTCGTCACTCCGGGACGGTCCCCGGTCTTCGCCGAAGCCCTGCCCGCAAAAGAATTGATAAACGTGGATTTCCCGCTGTTAGGAATGCCGACGACCATCGCCCGTACCGGACGGTTCATAATCCCGCGCCGCTTATCACGCTGTCTTTTTGCTTCGGACGCCGCATCGATCGCGGTATTCACACGCCTTGCCTGTGACCGGTTCCTTCCGTCTATGCTTGCGGCAAAAGCGCCCGCTTCCTTAAACGCCCGCTCCCAGTCCTTTGTGACGGATTCGTCCGCAAGGTCGCTTTTGTTCAAAAGCACGACCCGCGCCTTGGCGTTCATCAGTTTATCAATCTCGGGATTGCGGCTCGAATAGGGAATCCTCGCGTCGCAAATCTCAATGACGAGATCGACTAATTTCAAGTCTTCCTTCATCTGACGGAAGGCTTTTGTCATATGTCCCGGATACCATTGTATCTTATCCACCGCATCACCTTATATTTACTGCACCAGACCGAAATTGCCCGGCGTCACTTTCAGCCAGATCTTGCCGATGACCATATCCATGCTGACGTTCCCGATTGAAGCATACCGGCTGTCCTCGCTGTTGTTGCGGTTGTCCCCGAGGACGAAATACTCGTTGTCCTTGATTGTGATTCCCTCGGCGGCAAGCCCCGCTTCCGATATATAATCCGTCCGCGCCACATCCTCGATCAATACGCCGTCAACATAAACCGCGCCGTTCTCAATGCGAACCGTATCCCCCGGCACCGCGATCACCCGCTTGATCGACACGCTCCCGCTTTTGTTCCCGTTCGGATAAAATGCGATCATGTCGCCTTTGTCGGGAACCGAGAGCCGGTAGGCGAGTTTATTCAAAAGCACCTCGTCCCCGGCATAGAGCGTCGGCTCCATGGACTCGCCGACCACTTCCTGCTTGATGCCGAACATGGAAACGAATCCGTATGCCAACAGCACGACTGCGGCAATCTGTATCAGTAAAAATACAACCGGACGAATCCGG
>CAJOQZ010000331.1 GCA_905236585.1 uncultured Lachnospiraceae bacterium | reverse complement strand
TCGGCGCCTGCTGTATCCGCAGTGCTTCCGCAAGCGATCAGGCTTGCCGATAATGCAATCGCAAGAGAAAGGGAAAGCAGCCTTTTTATTCGTTTGAAATGTTTCATAACAACCTCCTTATTCCTGTATTCCTATCAAGATACTATGAATTAGTTATCTCAAACATAATATACTTAATATAATAGAATGTCAAGACAGAAATCCACTTTTGCACGAAAAGCAACATTTATATTGGGAACAAACGCTTTCCCGTGTGAGGGTAAGGCATTCTTGCCATCGAACACGAGAAATTGCTTGATCACAAGTCAAGAGATGAGAAATCATGCTCAATGATCTCCTGACATCGGAAGGTATCGCCGTCATAGTCAAAATGGAAAATGGCACAATTCTTGATGCCCGGACGAAAATGTGCGCCCTCTGCCGCCTGTTCATCGAAGGCTTTGGAAAAATTCGCCAGCGCACCGCCGTGGGTAACCATCAGTACGCAATTATGATCCGGGCGGTCCATTAACTGCTTTACCGTATGAATCATTCGATCCCTTACCTCGTCCTGACTTTCGCCTCCGGCATATTTTTTGAAGAAATCCAGATACGGAAGCGGCGGATTCATTGCCTCGCTCTGCCCTTCATATTTTCCAAAACTCATCTCCCGTAAGCCCTTGATCCGTTCATAGGGCATTTTGCCTTCGGTAACAAGTTCCAGCGTGTCGCTTGCACGTTCAGCGGTAGATGAATACGCGTGATCGAAGGTGATGCCGCATTTCTTAAAGTACTCTCCCGCAATCTTCGCCTGCCCGATGCCGAGTTCCGTCAGCGGCGAATCGCAGCGCCCCTGGATCATATGATGCAAATTAAAAAGTGTCTGCCCATGCCGCATGATATATAAATCCGCCATATCCCACTCTCCTCCTTTATAATATTATGCTTTCGCTTCCTTTTGATCTTCTCTGCGATAGAACTCCGCCATAACAACGAGCGCATATACCAGCGACGGAAACAGCAGAGATACGATGCTGTATTGTGATTGTATGAAAACGTTGAATATGCCATGGAACGTAATCGCTGCGGTAAGCAAGGCGAAAGTCCCGCAGATAAACAGTTTCCTTCTTTTTCTGACGTAACTCATGCCAAGTCCTACGGCAGCGGTACCCGCTCCGTGAACCAGCGTCGCGCCGATGACGCGGGCAAGCGCCCATTGTGCTGATACCGCCTCGATATTCTGCGTTAAGATGTAAGCATTTTCCAGTATCGCAAACCCGATGCCGTCCGCAAAAGAAATTGATAGCAGTGTATCTCTGTCATCCGAAAACACCAGTGCAAAATACAGTACCGGCAGTGCTTTTAATATCTCTTCCGAAATCGGCGAGATCGTTGTTGTAACGTAGACCATATCGCCGCGGAACAGATTGATCAATATCGCATTGATACTTCCTGCATTCAAACAGATTGTCATGCCGACTAAAACATAGCCGATCAAAAGTTTTGATTTTTTTTCCGGCAGAACGATAATTAAAGGGATCATCGGAAGTGCAATGCACAGATACAAAATAAATATTAAGTGGTCCACTTCTTCACCCCCATATCCATAGCCGGTACAAGCAGCGCAGACATGATGCACTGAAGTATGCCGACGACTATTTCCCCTGTCAACATATTATATTCGATCGTTATTAGTTCCAGCATACATAAGATTCCATAAATAAGGGCAATTACATTAAATTGCCGCAGACACCGGACGATGCCGTAATCCACATCAGGAATCAAAAAATGCTTGATGTGAAAATATGAGGCGGCGGCAATCGAAGCTGAGATCAGGGCGTAAGAAATCTTTTCTGACGGATATGCTTCTTTTATCGTTAGAAGATACAACACGAAAATAATGATCGGTCCCAAAGATGCGATTATCCGGTAACGGGCAAACGCCGTGCTTCTGTCATCGACTAACGAATCAATTTGTCCGTAATTCGACGAAAAGAAAAACGAAAACGCGCCGATCGTCCCCAAGATTCCAAGTTGAAAAATGTCAATAATGTCAAGTCCCGTAACAAGTCTTGCGCATTGGTACAAACGCCCTAAGGCGATACATGCAACGCCGAGAACGATCATGGATGCATATAAGGGCTTGCGCGGCCCCAAATAACGCAGACCGCCGCACGCCATCCCCGCTAAAGCGCACACGACCATAGCAAGGTTAAGATATAACTGCATAGTCTGATTTCCTTTCTATAAAAGTAGAATGCCGTCAATAATTATAACATATCACATAAATGAAAATCCATATTTTCATTAAAATCTTGCATTGGGAACAAACGCTTCTTAAATGTTCGACGGCAAGAATGCCTTAACCTCACACTTAAGAAGCGTTTGTTCTCAACATAATAGTTGTTTTCCCGTGTAAAACCTTATTTTCGAATACGTAGTCGTTCCATAGGTAATGTGGACAGCAGATTGATACTTCCAAACAGAAACAGGATGAGGACAATAAGATATCGAACCATGTCAAAATCTCCCGTTTTCGGCATATCCGACGCCCTTCCTTGCGACGTCTTTTTTGCAGTGTCATCTCGTGTAGTATTGCCTCCGGTAACCGTTACTTTAGAACTGCCGGAAGTCTTCTTAAATACAAGCAATACGGGAAATTCCGTTGTCGTGCATCGAACGCAGGGGGTATCATTGACTGCCACAGTCGATATCTCAAGCGACATTGGTACGCCGTCTTGGTTCACAGAAAACCCAAATACATTTATACCGTCTGCACCTCCACTGCCAGATGCGCTGTTTCCGCCGCTTCCGCTTGCAAAACCACCACCGTTGCCGGAACCGAAACTGCCATCTGCGCCTGGTGGGATCGGAACTGTAATTGTTACGCCGGAAAAGTCATTTCCGTTCCCATTTGTATCCGAAATCGTAATGCGGCAACCAAAAAACAATCCATCGCCGTCTGATCCGCCGATGGAACCGCTTAACTTTTGCAGTTCCCCGTTAGGAAGATCCTCCACCAAAAGGCGGTATGCTCTCGTAGTTCCAAACACCTCACCACTTATCAACGTGGTGCCGAAGGGATTGCTGCGGTCATCCGTAACAGCAGCAAAATTTCCGCCGCCGTCGGAAACTGACATATCCGACATGCCGAGAGTTTCGTTTAATATTGCTACCCCGGTTAAATAGGGAACCCGAAACTGCATACAATAGACGCCGCCTCGATTGATTATGACCGGCGTAATCCAGATGAATGTACCGTCTGCTTTACGTCCCAAAAGCCGCAGTCTTCCAGTCGGGGAATACCAGCCCGAAGGAATCGGCAAGGTAATCGTATAAGCCGTGATCCCGGTGTCGGGAACGCCCAGCGAATTATACAAGGCAAGCCGGTAAGAGCGGATTTGCGTACCGCTTACCGAAACGAAAGGCTTCACCCATGTTTCGTCATCACCCTCTATCAAAAACCGAAAAGGCGGACTTCCGCCCTCTGCGGATGCCGCGACATATGACGTATCATTTTGTAACGCCCTACGGTCATCCACGCTCGCGGGCGATCCTGCCGTCCATCCGACAGGAACGGTTGATACGGTACCGTTCCCGCCGCCACCGCCGGAAGAACTTCCGCCGGAGCCGCTTGAAGAAACTCCGTTGTTGCCACCACCGCCATTATCGCCCGCGGGAGGGTTTATGTCTTCATCATCCGCTATATAATGGATTACATAACGATATGCCGGATTGGGAAGATAGAACCGGATACAGCGTACGCCGCGATACCAAATGATATATGTCGGCACAAGACGATATCTGCCGGTCGCTGTCCGTACATAAACCCTTACCGTCCGGTGAGTACTCCACCATCTGCCATATGGCGCCGTCACCCTGTAGTAACCATATCTTCTACAGGAACCGTATTTTCCGTAAATCACCAGTTTTTTTCTTTTTACATGATCTTTGGGTTTGACAGAGATCTGTTGTGTGAAGTCGTCTTCTTCATTATCATCCGTCAATTGAGCAGTGTATGGCTTTTCCTCCGGATCTCCTCCAATTACGCGAATTTGCTTTGGGTCCTCTTCTTTCGGATCGTCTTCAATCGTCGCATCATCGCCTTCGTCGTCATTGTCGGGATCTAATTCAACATCCGCATTTTTTGTCCATTTGGCGTAAAGATTTGTATTCCCTGTGATTCTGTCTTCCGCAAAGTTCCAAGCATTTCCCTCAAAAGACTCATTTGCATACCATCCGTCAAATGTATAGCCGTCTTTTACCGGGGTCTCCGGTGCAGCAAGAAGTGCATCCTGCTCTTCTTCGGATGTAGAAACCAGCGCTCCGTCACTATAAAAATTTACTGTATAATATACAGGATTTTCCTGCCACTTTGCATACAGAGTAAACTCGGAAGCAACCGTATTATTAAAATCATATAACTCGTTAAAGTCCAAATCAGCATACCAGCCAATAAAGGTATATCCGTCCGCCGTCGGAGCATCCGGCTCCGCTACTTTCCCGCCATGGGCGATGACTTGCGCTTCCGGCGCAGTACCATGCTCATTTACATTAAAAGAAACAGTATAGGTAGCGGCTCTTACCGGCGAATAAAGAGTTAGATCCGCGTCGATATCTGCTGTTGCATTATAAAGAACCCCAAAACTATTTTTTATTTCGTCGTACGTTGTAAAGTTTTCATATTCTCCCGGATTCGTATACCATGTATCACCCAGAACACGCGGATATATGGTATTTAGGTCGCTCGTCATCACGTCGTTCATACACTCTGCGACTTCAGCCATATTTCCGGCAGCACTCACTTTGCGCGAATACTCATCCGTTCGTATGTATTGATAGGTATCTCCTGTCAAAGTATAGACCACAACACAAAATGTTACGGTATGTTCGCCTTCCGCTTTGGTGTTCTGCGGCATCAACCCCACCAAAAGCGATAATATAAGCGCCGATATTCCGATCCATCTTCGTATCCGCCTTATGTCCATTACTGTATCTTCCTTGCCACAATAACCAGTCTGCCGTTTTCTTTCGAATATTCACACGTCGATAATGATAACAGTTGATCCTGCCATACGGCATCAACACCGGTATCAAAAAGAGATTCTGCTTTTACTGCCTTTATGTACTCGTTAAACTGCTCTTCATTTGAGATTTCAATATAATCGTAATAAGCAAAATCCGTAGAATCCTCATCATACACAGAAGAACGAAAGACCGACAGGATTTCATAGATCCGCTTTTCATACAGCGTCGAATATACGATCAGGGGATGTTCTTTTGCATATTCTTCGTCTGTATAATACTTTAACGTACCGAACATGTCCCCGGAAGACATATTATGCCCGTGAATGAGATCATGCACGCCTTCACCGCCGGGCACACAGCGTTTGTCCAGCACAAGAAGCCCGTTCTTATCCGGTTCGCCGGAAAAATTATGTGACAGATAGAAATCGTTATCACCCTCTTTGTACATGACGGGATAATTGATCGTCGTTCCCGGAATCATCAGCCATCCGCAAAGATTCGGATTTTTCGCATATGCTTCACTTAACTGTTCGAGAATTTGTGGATTATTTTCCGATTCGTCATCATCTTCCTTGCTGTCCGATGAAATAGATTGTGTCAGTTGATCCGGCGCATTCGCTTCAAGTTCTGCGGCAGCCACACTTTCCTGCATCCCCTTCAATTCCCGAAGACTCTTAAAATCCGAATAAAAATAGATGGCAAGCGTCATGACCGCGCCACCTAAAAAAGCATAAAGCGGCAAGAGAATCCCCTGTCGGATGATAAGTTTCCGTCTGGTTTCTTTCTGTCGCTTCTTATTCAGTTCAAAAGATGAGATATCGTAGTTGCCGGAAGCAGATAATTCCACAAGGCGCAAAAAATCTTCGCCGATCTTAGATTCAAATTTCAAATTCAATGCTGCAATCTGCGCCCGATAATTCCTTGCGATCTGCGCCTGAGACGTTCCGCTTTTCCATTTTCTGATTCGTTGAAGTTTGGCAGTATCCCGCTTGCCCGCTTCATATTCTTCTTTTGTCTGGAAAATGTATTTCCCAATCCGATAACCCATAGTCAAAATGATACCATATCTTGTGCCATGAGTCAATTATTCGAGCGGAAATGCACTATATGTTTGGTATTGCAAGTTAGGAACTACAGATTATTATTCTACGGTTCCTTACTCTGTACGCACCGCTTTCATTTGCGTCTTGCGAGAATACATTGCCTTGTCGGCACGCTTAAAGATATTCTCTACGGCAGTATCTTTAGACGCGTCATATAAGGAATATCCGATTGCTGCAGAAAATGCCATCCACGGCTTAGATTCCTTATCTGCAAGATTCTGTTCGATCACTTCGTTAAATTGTGCTACTAATGTATCTATATTTTGATAGTCGCTCCCTCTAAGGATGACCGCAAACTCATCACCGCCGATACGAAAAACCGGAGAATGTGCAAACGTCTTACAGGTAAGGGCGCAAAGGTTCTTGATCGCGATATTGCCCTGCTCATGTCCGAATGTATCGTTAATCCGCTTTAAGAAATTCAGATCAATGATCGCGATTCCAAATTCCGCCGTTCCGCTTGAAATATCCCATTCTAATACCTTCGTCTCATTGTCATAGGCAAGACGATTGCGAATGCCGGTCAGCGCGTCTTTATGCGCCAACTCGCTCATGGTATTGACATGTTCCCTTGTCGCGGATAGTTCTTCCGCCGTTCGGACGAGGCTCTTCATGTATTCATCAAGATCTAAGATCATGATGGAGAACCGTTCGGCAAGCCTTGAAATTTCATCATTTCCTTTGGAATTTTCCTCAATGTCTTTGGAAATCTCTACATCTTTTGTCTCGGAATACGCTTCCACATTCTGTTCCAGCCGAACTATACGCGCTATATATCGATTTTTGATAAAGAACACCAGCAAAAACATTCCGAAGATCAGAACAACAGCAATCCCAAGAACCTGCTGTATGGCATTAAGCATGATGGCATGGTTATAATCGGCAATTTCTACCTCTGCCCCAATAACACCGATTACTTTACCGTCGACTAATAAAGGGGAATAATAACCATACGTTTTACCGTATTCATTATCATACGAATCATAACCGTCAGGATTAGTTCCAGAATTATATGCCTCCCACATTTTTGTATGCGCCGAAATTTCCTGTTCAACAGTAACCCCAAGTGCAATACATCCGTCGCCGGATTCCCGCTCTTCCCGCAATCCATCAATTACAAAAGTCATATACAGCGGTTCACCGGGCGGAACAACATAGTAAGTATAGAGCAAGCCGAAGTCTTCGGTTGCCTTTTCAAATTCCAACACCCAATACGCATGACGATAAGTAAAATATGCGTTTTGTACCTCGTCGTTACACTCGGTAATCTCGATATCTACTCCCAATGTCTTATCGGGATAGTACTTTGCAAATAGTCGCTGATACTTTTCTTCGAATGATTTACATTCGGTAAAATCCAGAGGAACATCCATCTCGTCATAATGTTCCATAAAATAATTCTGGTAATTTAACGTATCTTCCAGATCGATTTCCATCAAAGATTTCAAATATTCGCAGATGTTATATGCATTCTGCTGGTATTGTTCCCGATAGATGCTCATTTGGCTGAAATAAGTAACGATGCCGGTAATCAGCAGAATAACAATCGTAAATATACCGAAAGTCAAAAGAAAACTGGTCGTAATCTTTCCTTTGTTTTGCATGGGTTCCTCCCAAAAGATGAACATGATACGACATGACCTGTTCATTGTATCATGACGGAAAACCATGCGCAAATAAAAATCACACGAAAATAATATTTAATCCATTAATGTATTACGAACAAACACTTCTTCGTGTTCGACGGCAGAAATGCCTTAACCTCACACGAAGAAGCGTTTGTTCTAAACTCCATGTTTGACGGCAAGAATGCCTTAACCTCATACTTAAGAAGCGTTTGTACTTAATATAAAATTAGATATATCATACGTTGCCTACAAATACGTATTTTAGATGTTTTCGTGCAATATCTGCCAAGGCAAACAAATTATCCACATCCGTCGCATCCCGGTCTGTCAAATGATATCGTGGGAAGTACCGCGTCAAATGCAGCGGAATATCCACATCATGCGCCGCACCAAGATCCGACAGGAATTTGGCAAGAGAATTGATTTCCTCAGGGTCATCATTCTCTTTCGGAATCACAAGCGTCGTAACCTCAAGATGACAATTCCCTGCGGCATGTGCGATAAAGTCCATAACCATCTGTCGATCCCCGCCGACAAAACTGGAATAAAAGCGATCGGAGAACCCTTTCAAATCGACATTCATAGCGTCAATCACCGGAAGCAGTTCCTGTAAGACAGACAAATTCGCAGAACCGTTCGTAACAAGGACGGTATGCAAGCCCTCTTGCTTCACTAAACGCGCAGCGTCCCGCACATATTCATAACCGACAAGCGGCTCATTATAGGTAAATGCTACGCCGATATTTCCTTCCGGGACATATGACATAGCAAGGGACGCCAGCTGCTCCGGCGAAATATATGTCGCCTTTCCCTTTGCCGCAGTAAGTCCATCATCATAAGAGATTGTATAATTCTGACAGAACGGACAGCGAAGATTACACCCGTAACTACCGACGGACAGGATGCGGCTGCCCGGATAAAAAAGATACAGAGGCTTCTTCTCAATCGGGTCCAAAGCAAAACCGGTGATCTGACCGTAGTTGTCGCAGACGATCCTGTCATTCTGACAACGCCGTGCCATACAAAGACCCGTCTGACCCTCTGATAGATTGCAATTATGAAAACATACGTCACATCGCGGCATCCTGCATCCCTCCATCCAAGTCCAATGCAATGCAAAATCCTTATGCTATGGGATATCTGTATAATATGGTACGATCAAATGCTGTCCAGCATGAATCGCCGAGTCATCACTTAAATGATTCAGACGGCACAATTCAAGCATATAGGATTGACGATCGGCATATTCTGAGGAACGGTACTGCTCACATACCGTCCAAAGGCTCTCGCCGGGTGCGATCTCTACGGACGTATAATACTTGATCCGTCCGGAATCTTCGCTTGCGTCCGAGGTGAAAACGGCAGACAGTATCGCCGCAGACAATACCCCCATCAAAATCATAACACACAGGCGGAACATTTTCCACCGCTTCTCACGCTTCAAATATCGCTTCCGTAAAATCACCGTCGTCTTTTTCATAATGTCCTCTTCCAAAATTGAATATACAAATGTTTGTTCGAGAACATATTATCACCAGAACGTTTGTTTGTCAATATAAAACGAACAGATTTTTGCGAAAATTTGTTTGCTTTTTATTTCTCGTTCTGATATAATTATTTCAGTTATAAATTGTAACTTCTCCGATACAAGGCAGGTTACGGGTTACTTTTTCAATTTGAACTATGAGCAGGAGGTTGACATGGCTGCATTACAGACCGGCAAGCGTTCGAACAAGCGTAGAGGTACGATTTCGGAAAAGCAATTAGAGATCTTAGATTATATGAAGCAAGTCATCTTAGACAGAGGGTATCCGCCTTCGGTTCGGGAGATCTGCGATGCCGTGCAGTTGAAGTCTACTTCTTCTGTTTTCTCCCATCTGGCTCGTTTAGAGGACTTTGGGTATATTCGCCGTGACCCGACGAAGCCGCGTGCGATTGAGATTATTGACAGTGATTTCAATGACAAAAGAAAAGAGAATCTGTTCCATGTGGCAGGAAGCGAAGGCACTTCATCCTCCGGAGATTTTGAGGGGGCTTCGATCGCCTCTTTTACGGACAAGACCTCTTCCGAGTTGATTAACGTCCCGATCGTCGGGACAGTTGCTGCCGGTCAGCCGATCTTAGCGACCGAGAATATTGAGCAGTATTTTCCGATTCCGGCGGAATATATGCCCCGTGAGCAGTCTTTCATGTTAAAGGTCAAGGGAGAAAGCATGATCAATGCCGGCATCTTAGACGGGGACACCCTGCTTGTTGAGCAGACAAATACTGCCCGCGACGGGGAGATGGTCGTCGCTCTCGTCGACGACTCCGCTACGGTCAAGACCTTTTATAAAGAAGACGGTCATATTCGCCTCCAGCCGGAGAATGACACGATGGAGCCGATCATAGTCGATGACTGCAAGATATTAGGCAAGGTATTCGGTGTGATCCGGTTTTTCTGATTCGTTAGATATGGTTAAAGTGCAAAAAGCCTGTTCACACCTGCGCTTGCGCAAACGTGGGGACATGTCTTTGATGCACGCCACGATATGATCATATATTTTGAATATCCACGTCCACGCCATCCTGCCAGATCCGCTCAAGGTCATAGAAGAGCCGGTCTTCATGGGAGAACAGGTGCACGATTATATCTTCGTAATCCATCAGCACCCAGCTCGAATGCTGATTCCCCTCGGTATGTTTGGCGTGTACGCCGTTTTTATACATCACTTCGTCCACTGCGTCCATCAATGCCGACAACTGCGGTGCATTATTCACCGTTGCAATGATAAAATAATCCGCAACGACCGTGACATCCCGGATATCAATGACCCGGATGTCCTCCGCTTTTTTCTCGGAGAGACATTGATAGACTTTTTTTACCAAATCTCTGATCTGATCTTCCTGCATGTATGCCTCCTCTATCAGATATATTCTGTCGATATTTTTTTTCAAAAATATGCGCGTTCGCTTTGCTCATTTATGCGCATAACCGGATGCGCTCTCAGGGTTTATCGTTCTCGTAAACGAACGATAGGTATCATAGGTTTTCGCATCAATACGCGCATTGCCTTTATTCAAATATTGGATCGTATCTTTTAAGATCATTGCAACCGCAAGATGCAGATCGAAGAACGCAACTTCCCGAATCTCCTGCAGCCGCGCCGCACGATTGCGGTTCGGCTCGATATAGTCCGCCACAAAAATAATCTGATCCAAAAGCCCCATCCCCGGTTCACCGGTCGTATGGACGGCGATTGCATGGCAGATTTCCTCATCCTTGATTTTATATGTATGTTTTGCCAAATACGCGCCAACTTTCGCATGCAGTAAATGCGGGGACGCTTCCTCCGCTTCCGTTACCGGCAGATGATATTTTTTACAAAGTGCCAACAGTTCTTTGTCATTGTTCCCTTTTGCGCAGTCGTGCAAAAGTCCGGCAATCCGCGCTGCGGAAACCGGATAGGAATACCGCATGGCAAGCGACGCTGCTGTTTCCATAACGCCGAGAGTATGCCGAAAACGAGATGGTTTTAAGGCTTTTTCAAGTTTGGGAAGGATCGCTGCGATCTGTTTATCATAGGATATTTCCTCTTCGTAGAGATGATGCGCTTTGATGTAATCTTCCACTGCCCGCGGAACATAATCCCGGATGCTTTCGCCTTTTGCTATCATCTGTCGTAACGCTGTCGAAGATACGGGGATGTTTTTCGTCTGTAAAAGGAAAAACTCCGTCGAAAACACCCGCTTTCGCTGCTCAATCAGTTCACGGATCGCTGTTAACCGCTTTTCTATCTCATCTTGAGAATCGGACGATTCATAACGCATCGCTACGACGATCTTCGCTTTTTCGGCAATGATCTCGGGGTGATACCATGAATCGAAGTGACGCAGGGAATCCTCCCCCATGATAAAATACAGTTCATAGTCGGGATGCTGTGCTTTCAGAGCGGACAATGTCTCGCAGGAATACGCTTCCGCTTCGGAACGCACTTCTATATCACAGATTTCCATGCCGTCCAAATCCGCAATCGCTAATTTCGTCATATTCCGCCGGACAACCCGTGAACGAACGCTTTCCCCTTTATGCGGCGGATCGCCGCTTGTAAGCCAAAGGACTTGATCTAACGACAATTGCCGCAGAGCCTCTCTCGCTAAATACAGATGCCCGTTATGCACCGGGTCGAAGGTACCGCCCATAATGCCGATCTTTTTCATGGAATACCTCTCATTTCGGCAGTTCGATTACCGGCTTTTTCGCCGGACGATACAAAATGATCTTTTTCCCGATTACCCGAACCACCTCGGAGTGTGTGCGTTCTGCGATCATTTCCGCTATCTCTTTCGGGTCGGAAAAACAATTTTTCAAAACGGAAATCTTGATCAGTTCCCTTTTTTTGATCGCTTCGTCACATGCCGCAACAATTTCCGGCGTCAGATCCGCTTTTCCGATGGATAGGATCGCCGTCTCTTTCGACGCAAGCGAGGAAAGATAGGCGCGTTGCTTATTTGTCATAACAGCCTCCGCATAAGGACAATCCTGTCATTTGGACAAGTTTGTCCTTAAAAAAATCATTTATAGTAATCAAACACAAGCCCGTACATCCGTACGGTATCGCCGTCTTCGATCCCCATTTCTTCGAGTTTTTCCAAGATGCCCTGCTCTTTCAAAAACTTTTGGAAGAATAAAAATCCTTTTTCCGATTCCAGATTCGTATAACCAAGCATCTTGTCGATCTTCGGACCTTCCACGACATATTCGCCGTCTTTGTTCTTCTCAACTGTATAGGATAACTGCCCCCGCGCCGCGTTCATCGGATCAAATTCGGCTTCGTAAACGATCGGCGCCTCTTCCATATCCTCTAACCGTTCGGCTATGGTAAAAAGCAGGTTCCTTATCCCGTCCCCGCTGACAGCAGAAACGGCAAATACTTCGTAATCTTTATCAGGAAAAGCAGATTTTACTCTCGCAATAAGTTCGTCCGCGTTGTCCGTATACGCATCCATTTTGTTGAGTACAATAATCTGCGGCTTTTCGGCTAAAACTTCGCTGTACTGCACCAGTTCCGCGTTGATCGCACGGATATCCGTAATCGGATCACGCCCTTCCACGCTGGCGCCGTCAACTAAATGCACAAGAAGTTTGGTTCTCTCAATATGCCGTAAAAATTCATGCCCCAGACCGACGCCTTCGGACGCGCCTTCGATCAGTCCCGGAATATCCGCCATAACAAAACTCTTGCCGTCATCCAAATCCACAACGCCCAAAATCGGGTGCAGCGTGGTAAAATGATAATTGGCGATTTCCGGCTTTGCGTTAGACAGGCGCGATAACAGCGTTGATTTCCCGACATTCGGGAAACCGACAAGCCCGACATCCGCTAATACTTTTAGTTCCAGTTCGACTTCGATTTCTACTGATTCGCCGCCGGGCTGGGCGTATTTCGGTGCCTGCATCCGGCTTGTGGCAAAATGCTGGTTGCCTAAGCCGCCTTTGCCGCCCTCTAAGACCGTAACCCTTGCATTGTCCCCGGACATATCGGCAATGACTTTCCCGGAAGCGGCGTCTTTTATCACGGTGCCCTCCGGCACTTTTAAGATCAGATCCTCTCCGTCCTTGCCGTGCATCCGCTTCTTTTTGCCTTCCTCACCGTCTGTCGCGGCAAATTTCCGATGGTGCCGGTAATCTGACAAATGGTTAATGCCTTTGTCCACTTCAAAAATGACATCACCGCCTCTGCCGCCGTCCCCGCCGTCGGGGCCGCCGTTCGGGACATATTTTTCCCGACGGAAACTGACATGTCCGTCTCCGCCTTTACCGGATTTTATAATGATCTTCGCATGATCCGCAAACATAATTCATACCAAACGGAACTGTTTTCGTTCCGGGAACAGTTCCCTACTATAATACGACAAAAGACCCGAACAATTCGATTGCCGGGTCTTACATAACGCTACTAAAACGCAAATACTTACGCCTGTGCTACCGGGTATACGCTCGCCTGCTTGCGATCTCTGCCCTTGCGCTCGAACCGTAAGACGCCGTCTACCTTGGCAAACAACGTATCGTCGCCGCCCTTGCCTACGTTCATGCCCGGATGGATGCGTGTGCCGCGCTGACGGTAAATAACGCTGCCAGCCGTAATGAACTGACCGTCGGCACGCTTCGCGCCAAGCCGCTTCGACTCGGAGTCACGACCGTTTTTCGTCGAACCCATTCCCTTTTTATGAGCAAAAAACTGAAGATTATACGCTAACATCTCGACACCTCCTTCATGGTAAAGGTAATGTATGAACTGCCATACTCATTTTTGATTCCGGTCATTCCCAAAACGAAACTATCCATTAACAGATTCGTCTTCTCATTGACCGGATGCGTAAGGCGTAACTCAATGCGTCCCGTTTTCTCATCCGTCTGAAGAGAAAAATCCTGATCGCAAAACGCCTCAATCGCGTTGACGGTGTTGATGACAAGAGCCGAAACCGCCGCACAGACAATATCCCGTCCGCCCTCGGCATAACCGGCATGTCCTTCGCAGCGTAACCTGCGAAACTCGCCGTCTTCCTTGTCAACTTCGCAACGGACCATTTACGAAACCTTGATCTTGTTGATCTTCACCGTCGTAACGTACTGTCTGTGACCGTTTTTCTTATGATATCCGGTCTTCGGCTTATACTTGTAAACAATAACCTTCTTAGCGCGGCTCTGACGAAGAACGGTTCCTTCGACCTGTGCACCGCTTACGGTCGGCTCGCCGACCTTCATGGAATCTCCGCCTACTGCCAAAACCTGATCGAATGTTACCGTATCTCCCGTATTCGTAGGAATCTTCTCAATGGTAATGACATCGCCTTCGGAAACTTTGTACTGCTTACCGCCTGTTGCAATGATTGCGTACATT
>CAJOQZ010000330.1 GCA_905236585.1 uncultured Lachnospiraceae bacterium | reverse complement strand
GGTATAACAGCCGCAGAGCGACTGTTATCGCATGCCGTCGTCAAATCCACATAAATGTGGATTTTCCTCGTGGCTTTGTGGTATAATAAATACAAGCGCGAGGGCTTGTTTTGGAGGAAACATAATGTATACGACGATTGCTACAAGGGAAGCGTTAAAGTTTCTGAATATTCCTGATTCCTTGCAGGGACATAAGTTTAAGGTGTCTATATCTCCGGTTAATGAGGCCGAGGAAAAAGATGCGTTTCGGCGTTTGAAAGGGATTATAGGGGAGCCTGTCAGTCTTGAAAAGGTTCGGGAGGAGCGGCTTCATGCGTATATTGATTGACACAAATGTGGTGTTAGATTACTTGTCGGTAAATAATGGGTATGAAGACGAGGCGTCACGGATATTTGAACTGGCGATATAGCAAACGGCAGTTGAACTGGTTTCCGCTTCGGCGATTACGGATATCTATTATGTTTTGAGAAAAAGGTATAAAAGTACCGATGAAGCGCAGGAAAAATTAGCGGACTTAAGGAAGTACATCCATGTGCTGCCGGTGACCGAAGCAGATATTGACAGGGCGGTTGGACGGCGTTGGAAAGATTTTGAAGATGCAGTGCAGTATTTTCAGTTGCCGAGTCGAATAATGTAGATTATATCATCACAAGGGATAAAAAGGGATTTGAAGAATCCGCAATACCGGTTATGAGTCCGATAGATTTTATAAGTGAAGTAATATCTGATCTATGAATTATTCTTTCATATAGGTATAATTACTTCGCCTTTGCGCGGCGTCAACGCTGTGCAATTATCTATATGTAGTCAGAACATGGCAAGATTCCCTTATCGAAACATTCCCGCGATTTGTTCTGAATCATAGCGGTAGAAAGCCGTGGCAGAAATATTGCAAAATAAAAAAGCGAGGGTTTGTCAAGTTAAGTGTGTAAGTTTTTTGTTTTACCTACCGGCGGTCGGGTTGACCGTCGGTTTTGATTTCATAAGGAGAGAATATCAGACTGCCGTACTCGTGCGTATCGATGCCTCCTTTCCACTTTAGTCGCATCATTTTAGATCCCCCCGTCAACCTTTTTTGCACATGAAAAAGGAGCGGCTTTTATGATTCGTCATAATGCTCTTCGCCGCTCCTCATTCGTTCAATTGTTCAACTTCACTGTCCAAGGGACCATACCTCTCTTTCCCGAAAGATTGTCATGTCATCCATCCGCATTCCATCTATTTCCTTCAGCGGCTATTTTCCTTTCACACATGCGCCGCCTTCAAACTCTTGTGTTCCGCCTAACCTGCAGCCACTCTCCGGCGACAGGCTCCGGCGCCTCTTCTCGGGTACCTTTACCCTTCGGATGATGTCGTGACCTTCCGTTGCTGTGATTCGCGCTTCAATCATCACCGGCTAATTCTATCCGCATCTCTTGTTTCTACTCATCAGCTCAAACAGCTTTCATTTAGCGGATCAGCACGTCTCTATTTTGAAGTCAAATCTACGTGTCACTAATAGGTTGATAAGTTGTTTAGGTTCGTTTTCTCTCTTTGGAGTGATTTAACTATATCAAAATATTGCGGATATGTCAATAAGAATTTCGAAAATTTTTCAAAAAAATTAAAGAAAATTCACAATTTACAAAAACAAAGTAAATTATCAGACAATTCAGACAATAAAAACCACAAGATATGGTAAGATATAACAGAAATGTTACAAGAATATGTACCTGCACGCGGAAATCGACTGTTGTGGAAAACAAACAATCTTTTGCGTGGGGGGGCATATTTGCCGTCGAGCACAAAAGATTTGTTTGTTCCTAAGGTAAGAATGAATAAAAGTTGATTTCCATAAGACTTTTGACTAAAATGATTGTAAAAAAAACCGCAACACATTATAATGATATGACTGGCAAGGATCACAGGATATCGACAATAAGCACCTAAAGGAGCGGCAATGAGTTTATTTGATAAAGTATTCGGAACCCACAGCGAGCACGAATTGAAGCGAATCCGTCCGCTGGTAGACAAGATTGAGAGCATGCGGGAGCAGATGCACGCGCTTTCGGATGAGGAGTTGAAGGCGCGGACGCAGATTTTCAAAGACCGGCTGGCGGCGGGAGAGACGCTGGACGACATCCTGCCGGACGCCTATGCTACCGTCCGCGAGGCGGCGAGGCGCGTGCTTTCGATGGAACATTTCGAAGTGCAGCTGATCGGCGGCATCATACTCCATCAGGGGCGCATCGCCGAGATGCGTACCGGCGAGGGCAAGACGCTTGTATCGACGCTTCCCGCATATCTGAACGCGTTGGAGGGCAAGGGCGTCTGCATCGTCACGGTCAATGACTATCTGGCAAAGCGCGACGCGGAATGGATGGGCGCCGTGCATGAGTTCTTAGGCTTGAAGGTCGGCGTCGTGCTGCACGACATGACAAGGGAAGAGCGGCAGGAAGCCTACAACTGCGACATTACTTATATTACGAACAACGAACTCGGCTTCGACTATCTTCGTGACAACATGGTCGTGCGCAAGGAGCAGTGCGTGCAGAGAGGGCTGCACTATGCGATCATTGACGAGGTGGACTCGGTATTGATCGACGAGGCGCGGACGCCGCTGATCATTTCCGGTCAGAGCGGCAAATCGACCAAACTCTACGAGATGTGCGACGTGCTTGCGCGGCAGTTGAAGCGCGGCGAGGATCTGCCCGAGTATTCCAAGATGGACGCGATCATGGGCATCGAGCAGGAAGAGACGGGCGATTTCATCGTCGGTGAAAAAGACAAAGTCGTGAACTTGACGCAGGAGGGCGTGAAGAAGGTCGAGAACTTTTTCAAGATCGACAACTTGGCGGACCCCGAGAATTTGGAGATCCAGCACAATGTCATCCTTGCGCTGCGGGCGCACAACCTGATGCACCGCGATCAGGATTACGTGGTAAAAGACGACCAGGTCTTGATCGTGGACAGTTTTACCGGGCGCATCATGCCGGGGCGCCGCTATTCGGATGGTCTGCATCAGGCGATCGAGGCGAAGGAAAAAGTGGCGGTGAAGCGCGAAAGCCAGACGCTTGCAACGATCACGTTCCAGAACTTTTTCAATAAATTCGACAAAAAATCCGGCATGACCGGTACGGCGTTGACCGAGGAGCAGGAGTTCAGGGACATCTACGGGATGGACGTCATCGAAATTCCGACGAACAAGCCGGTAGCGCGGATCGACCATGACGACGCGGTATATACGACAATGGAAGAAAAGTTCAACGCCGTGGCCGACGAAGTTGAAGCGGCGCATGCGAAAGGGCAGCCGGTTTTGGTCGGCACGATTACGATCGAGGTGTCCGAACTGGTGTCGCGGCTGTTGGCAAAACGCGGCATATCGCATAACGTGCTGAACGCGAAGTTCCATGAAAAAGAAGCGCAGATCGTCGCCGAAGCCGGTGTGCACGGGGCGGTTACGATCGCGACGAACATGGCGGGCCGGGGAACCGATATCAAGATCGACGAGGAAGCCCGCGCTGCGGGAGGATTGAAGATCATCGGCACCGAGCGGCATGAGTCC
>CAJOQZ010000329.1 GCA_905236585.1 uncultured Lachnospiraceae bacterium | reverse complement strand
GGATTGAAGATCATCGGCACCGAGCGGCATGAGTCCCGCCGCATCGACAACCAGCTGCGCGGACGTGCCGGGCGGCAGGGCGACCCGGGCGAATCGCAGTTCTTCCTGTCGCTGGAGGACGACCTGATGCGCCTGTTCGGTTCGGAGCGTCTGATCTCGACATTTAAGGCGCTCGGCGTGCCCGAGGGCGAGCAGATCAAGCATAAGATGCTGTCGAACGCGATTGAGCGCGCGCAGGAGAAGATCGAGAGCAACAACTTCTCCATCCGCAAGAACCTGCTCGAGTTCGATCAGGTGAACAACGAGCAGCGCGAAATGGTTTACGCGCAGCGCCGCCGCGTATTAGAAGGCGAGAACATGAAGCAGCAGATCCTCGACATGATCGAGGGGCAGGTCAGCGACGCGGTAGACACCTGCTTTAATGATTCGATCAGCCGCGAGCAGTGGAATCCGATCGAGTTCAACAGCCTCCTGCAGCCGATCATCCCCGTTCCGGCGCTCACGCCGGCGAAGTTGAGCGATTTTAAGAACACGGAGGATATCAAAAAATATTATACGGACAAGGCGTTTTCCATGTATGATGAAAAGGAAAAGGAATTTCCGGAAAGCGAGCAGTTCCGAGAGGTGGAACGTATCATTCTGCTTCGCGTGATCGATCATAAGTGGATGGACGAGATCGACGATATGGAACTGCTGCGGCAGGGGATCGGCCTTCAGGCATACGGTCAGAGGAATCCGGTCGTTGAGTATAAAATGGCAAGTTATGACATGATGGACGCCATGAACGACGCAATCCGCAGCGAAACGGTCCAGATGCTTTTCCGCATCCGCGTGGAGCGCAAGGTGGAGCGGGAGGAAGTGGCGAAAGTCACCGGCACGAACAAGGACGAGTCTGCGTCCTCCGGTCCGAAGAAACGCGCCGCGAAGAAGATTTACCCGAACGATCCGTGTCCCTGCGGTTCGGGCAAAAAGTTCAAGAACTGCCACGGCAGGATGGCGGGGTAGTATCGCAAGTCAAACGCAAACGGCAAAATAGCGGTTTCAACGGTGTTGGAATCGCTATTTTTTTGGTTGAGTCATTACGGGAGTTATTGTATAATACATACATAGAGTTGTTTGAAAAGAAAGTGGGGGGGTAAAAATGAAAAAAAGTTTTGCCATTGGACTTTCTATCATAATGCTCATGGTTTCTGCCGCGGGATGCGGAGGGCGGAGAATCGTCGGAGATGACGCGGTTTCCTCGAAGGAGCGGGTGAAGATCATCGACATTGCGCTGACTGAGGAGCAGTACGGGATCGGCGTCGACAAGGATCAGGGGGATCTTCTCGCCGCGGTGAATGACTTTATTGACGAAATTAAGCAAAGCGGCGAACTTGATGAGATCATCGACCGCTATATGACGGGCGGCGAGGCGCATCTTGTGACGTCTGCGGAGATGGATGAGTCGAAGGATCAGATCATCGTTGCCTCGACGCTTGACTTTGAGCCGTTCGAATACGGAGAAGTCGGTGCGTATTACGGCATTGACATGGAGATTGCCGAGCTTCTTGCGGACTACCTCGAAAAAGAACTCGTCATCGTTAATTCGAGTTTCGAAACCATGTTCTTATCGGTGAAGCAGCACAAGTGCGACATCTGCATCGGCGGAATATCCATTACGGAAGAGCGCAAGGAGAAGGTTGCCTTTTCCAAGCCGTATTATGTGACGGCGCAGTCGCTGATCGTGCCGGTGGGGAATACGGAGTTTGACGAGGCAAAAAGCGCCGGGGAGGTCGAAGCGATTCTCCGGGGCAAGGACGCGTCGGAGACGATCGGCGTGGAGAATCTGACGACGGCGCAGGAGTACTGCGAGGGGAATGATGAATTTGAGGGATTCCCGCTGACCGTCAAGGGCTATCGCGACATGGAAACGGCGATCGGAGAGATGATCAACGGGGACTGTCAATACGTCGTCGGCGACTACACGGCGGCGAAGCGGTTTGTCGATAAGGCGAACGGAGCGGAATAAATGATACAAAAAGAAAAACTGCGCGACAATATTTGGACGATCCTGTTTTTTCTCCTGCTGCTGGTGCTGACAAGCGTGATGGTTCTCCTGATCAACACGCTCCGGCGGAAGGAGCCGCAAAAGGCGATCATTGTCGGCGGAGTTTTTATTGGCTCGATTGAGGACGACGGCTGGAACGAAAGCCACTACAGCGGCTTAAAAGCGGCTTGCGACACATACGGCATCGAATTGAGAACGGTCGAGTACGTCAACGAGACAAAAGAATCATGTGAATTGGCGGTGGAAAAAATAGCGGGCGAAGGAGCGTCGGTTATTTTTTTGACGAGCGACGGATTCGGCGATAACGTCAAAGAAGTGATCGAAGCATACCCGGATATTTATTTTTATACAATATCGCCGGAGTCCGAGCCGAAGAACGCGACGACTTATTACGGCAGAATGTACCAGATGCGCTATCTGTCGGGGATGATTGCGGGAGGGATGACCCAGAGCAACATCCTCGGATATGTCGCGGCAATGGACAACCAGCAGGTGGACCGGGGGATCAACGCGTATCTTTTGGGGGCGCGGTCCGTCAATCCGGATGCGCGTGTCAGGGTGCGCTTTACCGGCGCATGGTATGATACGGAAAAAGAAAAAGAACAGGCGCAGGCGCTTATTGACGAGGGAGCGGATGTGCTGACGCATCATTCCTCCACGCCGGAGACGATCCGCGTCGCAGAGGCGAACGGGGTGAAGTCCATCGGCTACAACTGCGTCGACCCGCAGTTTTCCGACAGGTTTCTTGCGTCCCTTGTGTTCCATTGGGACGTTTTGTACAAATATATATTACAGGACTATCTGAAAGGCGGCGCACAGATAGATGTATCTTATTGGCGGGGCGCGTCGGAAGACGTCGTCGCCGTCGAAGACATCTCGCCGCTGGTAGAAGTGGATATTGCGTCTGACGTGCGGAAAGTGCGCAAGAGTTTTGACAACGGCTTCGATGTGTTCTTAGGAGAGATCAAAAGTTCAGACGGCGTTGTTATGTGCCGGGAAGACGAGCGGATCAGCGACGAGGGTCTTTTGTTCGGAATGGATTGGTTTGTCGAGGGGGTAGAAATTGAAACAGAATAAATTTCGGATATACTTCCTTAAGAACCGTCTGGTGCCGATCATCATCGTATTCGGACTCGTTATGGTGGCGTTCGGCATATTGATCTACGTCCGGCTTGGAGGCTTGCTGGAAGGCTATGAACGGCAGGTTCTCGAGAGGAACAGCGATTATTCCGCACAGTTGTATGCGCACAACCTTACCAGGGAATTGGAGCATTTGTCCACACTGGCATGGATGATCGAGAACAACAACCAGATGGACAAAGAAGACGAGATGAATCTGACGCTTTCGTTTGTCGAGCAGAACCACGAAGGGAACCCCAATGTATTTACAGGGCTTCTCGCCGCCGACGGGAGCGCGATACACGGCGATGCGCTGTCGCCTGCCGATTACAGCGGCATCATGATGTCGCTTCGCGGCAAGAGCGGCATTTCCTATACGCCAAGCGGCGGACTGCTTTTTACATGCCCTGTTTTCCGCGGAGAAAATGTCCGCTACGTGCTCTATGAATGTGAGGCGGCGGCGGAATTTGCACGAACCTTTCCCGTATCATCCTATGAGGGCAGAGGAAAGGCGATGCTGATGACGCGGGACGGCGAAGTCGTAATGCCGTTTGCCACGGTGAATGAAGAGGAGAAAAGTTTTTACAACAGCCGCTCGGTGCGCGAGGTGTTTGAGCGCCTGATCCGCGAGATGGATACGTCGCGGGCGGTGGCGACCCTGGAAAAGACGACGGAAGGGACGCTGTATTTCTACGCGGCGGAGGTAGAGAATACCAATTTCGTCTATGTGGGGATCATTTCGCCGGAGGTGATTGCCGGCGGACTGTATAATCTGCCCCGTCTGGTGCTTGCCATTTTCATGGTCTTGGTCGTCATGGTTATGGCGCTTGCGTTCTTTTTGCTGATTACGTCACAGCGCGTCCGGGAAGGAGAGGCGCTGCAGCGCGCCAAAAAGGCCGCGGAAGAGGCGAACCGGGCGAAGAGCGACTTCCTTGCGAATATGTCCCACGAGATCCGAACGCCGATCAATACGATATTGGGAATGGACGAGATGCTGCTGCGGGAGTGTACCGATCCCACGCAGCGCCGATACGCGGCGAACATCCAGCGTGCCGGGAACACGCTGCTGGCGCAGATCAACGACGTGCTGGATTTTTCCAAGATCGAAGCGGGGAAAATGGAACTGTTCCCGGATGAGTATGACCTCGCGAACGTCATCATCGACATGGTGACAATCTTATCGTCCCGTGCAGTAGAAAAAGGGCTGACGTTCAATGTGGATGTGGAGCAGGAAATGCCCCATATCCTTTACGGGGACAGTATGCGCATCCGGCAGGTCATCATCAATCTGCTGACGAATGCGATCAAGTATACCAAGGAGGGCGGCGTCGTACTGAGCGTCCAATGCGAAAAAACTGGAGAGGAAGAGATCTTGCTTAAGGTGGCGGTGGAAGATACCGGAATCGGCATTAAGGAGGAGGACCTCCACAAACTCTTCTCCGCCTTCGAGCGGATCGATGAGGTGCGCAACCGCACGATCGAGGGCACCGGGCTGGGGATGAACATCGTCTGGAAACTGCTTCATTTAATGGGGACTTCGCCGGAGGTGGAAAGCGTCTACGGCGAGGGCAGCAAGTTTTCCTTTGCCGTGCGGCAGAAAGTGGTTGACTGGGAGCCGATCGGGGATATCGACAAGGCGATGCAGGACATCGGAGACGAGGGCGAGACAAGCCGCAACACCTTTACGGCGCCAGATGCCAAGATCCTTCTCGTGGATGATACGGAAATGAACCTGATGGTGGTAAAAGGACTCCTGAAGCGGACGCAGGTTGCCATCGACACGGCGTCCGACGGCAAGCAGGCGCTGTCCCTGACGGAAAAGAGGGAATACGACTGCCTGCTGATCGACCATCGCATGCCGGTGATGGACGGAATTGAGATGCTTGTGGCGCTGCGCGGGGCGGAAGACAACGCGAATGCGAAAAAGCCCTGCATCGCGCTGACGGCGAACGCGGTTGCCGGAGCGAGGGAAGAATATCTTGCCGCGGGCTTCGACGATTATCTGGTAAAGCCGGTGAACGGCAAGCGGCTCGAAGAAATGCTTCTTAAATTCCTGCCGCCCGAAAAAGTGGACAAGGGTGAGCGTGCCGAGGCGCAGCCGGCGGGACAGACGGGATCGTTCGAACAGGAACAAAACCCCTCGGATAAGAGCGATTCTTCCGGCGGATCGATTTTGGATGTATTCGAGGAGCGGGGCTATCTCGATACCAAAGAGGGGATCGAATATGCGGGTTCGGAGGAGATGTACATGACGGTGCTGAAATTTTTCTTCCAGACCATTACCGCGAAAAGCGACGAGATCCGCGGCTACTATGACGCGGGGGACTGGGAGAATTTTCAGACGAAGGTGCACGCCCTGAAAAGTTCCGCAAAAGTCATCGGCGCACAGGAATTGTCGGATCGTGCGCGGTCGCTGGAACTGGCGTGCAAAGATAAAGACATGACATATATTGAGGAACATACCGGAGACGTTCTGGCATATTTCGGCTCATATAAGGAAAAACTGAAAGTGCTGGGGGAATCGTCTGACGGAGAGGATCAAAAATAAAATCAATAAGAAAGGGAAAAGAATATGAGCAAGACAATTTTGATCGTTGATGATGAGGAACTGACGCTGATGCTGACGGAAAACATTTTATCCGGGCAGTACAACACGCTGCGGGCGCTGTCGGGGGCGGAGGCAATCGAACTGTATGGCGAGCATCATCCCGACATGGTTCTGGCGGACTATATGATGCCGGAGATGAACGGGTTTGAGATGGTCGAAAAACTCCACGAAAAATTCGGCAGACGCATCCCGGTCATCTTTATGACGGCGAACGAGGACGAGGAAACGGAGTT
>CAJOQZ010000328.1 GCA_905236585.1 uncultured Lachnospiraceae bacterium | reverse complement strand
CGTCTTTTCCATGCACACGACACGGCTGTCGTTTCTGAGCTTCCAGTCCAGCTGCCCGTAGCCGACGTCTACGGCAAAGACCTTTGCGGCTCCGTTCTGAAGCATACAGTCGGTAAAACCGCCGGTCGACGCCCCGATGTCAAGGCAGATTTTGCCGGTTACATTGATTGGGAATACCGACAACGCTTTTTCCAGTTTGAATCCGCCGCGGCTGACGTATTTTAACTGCTCCTCCGTCACCCGGATGTCGCTTCTTACATCGAACTTCGTCCCCGCCTTGTCCTCTTTTTGATTCTCTACAAATACGCTGCCCGCCATAATCATCGCTTTCGCTTTTTCCCGCGAGGGGGCAAGCCCCCGCTCGACAAGCAGCACATCCAGTCGCTCTTTCATATTTTTTTCAAACGGTCGCAGATGGAAAGCACCCGTTTTGTAACGCCGTCTGCGTCAAGCCCCAGCATATGCTTTAATTCTTTTACGGAGCCGTGTTCGACGAACGTATCCTCGATGGCGACATTCTCCACGATTCCCGTATAGCCCATGTTACGAAGCACGCGGCATACCGCTTCGCCGAATCCCCCCGCAAGCACGTTCTCCTCCAGCGTAACGATTGCCGCAAAGCGTGCCGCCGCCTCTTTCAAATATTCCTCGTCCAAAGGCTTTACGAACCGTGCGTTGCATACCGCGACTTTACATCCTTCTTTTTCCAGTGCTTCCCTTGCTTCCACGGCGGTCTGTACCATGCTCCCGACCGCAAAAAGCAGGATCTCTCCTTCACCGTAGAGTTCTTCCGCCTGTCCGCAGACTATCGTCCTGCGAAACTCCTTCAACCCGTCGTATGCCTCTCCTTTCGGATAGCGCAGCGCGATCGGCGCGTCAAAATCAATCGCGAATTTTAACATATCGGACAATTCCCATTTGTTTTTCGGCGCCATGACCGTCATATTCGGAATCGTCGATAAATACGTCAGATCAAAAATCCCCTGGTGCGTATCTCCGTCGCCGCCCACGAGGCCCGCCCGGTCGATGGCAAAGACCACCGGCAGCCGCCCGATGCAGACGTCATGCAAAATCTGGTCATACGCCCGCTGCAAAAACGAAGAGTATACCGCAAAAACCGGCTGCAAGCCCTGTAGGGAAAGCGCCGCTGCAAACGTCACCGCATACTGCTCCGCAATCCCGACGTCGAAAAACCGTTCGGGGAACATATTGTGGAACCGCTTCAAGCCTGTTCCGTCCATCATTGCCGCCGTAATCGCGACCAGTTTCCCGTTGCGGTCGCCCATCTTGCGCATGACGGTGGAAAAAATATCGGTGTAGGTCGCCCCCCGCTGCGTAAGCGGCAGACCTTTTTCTTTATCGAAAGGCTCCGCGCCGTGAAAGCGTGCCGGAAGCCGCTCTGCCGGTCGATAGCCGCGCCCCTTTTTCGTCAGTACATGCACCAGCACCGGTCCTTTGACGTGGGCGGCTTCCCGGAATGTTTTTTCCATTGCCGCAATGTTATGTCCGTCGACGGGACCTAAGTACATGATCCCCATTTCCTCAAAGATCATGCCCGGGATCACAAGCTGCTTGATGCCGCTTTTTGTCCGCCGGATCGTCGCCACGATCTTGTCTCCGTAGACCGGTATCCGCTCGAGGGAATGCTGCACGCCGTCTTTTAATCCGGTGTATCCGTTCGAGGTGCGCATTTTGAACAACTGCTCCGAGAGGCTGCCGACGTTCTCCGAAATCGACATATGGTTATCGTTTAAGACGATCATGTAATTCTGCTTCAACGCCGCTGCGTTATTAAGCGCCTCAAACGCTTCGCCGCCGGTCAATGCGCCGTCGCCGATCACCGACACCACGCGGTAATGCTCGCCGGTCAGATTTCTCGCCCACGCAAATCCAAGCCCCGCCGCAAGTGAAGTCGACGAATGCCCGGTATCAAAAGAGTCGCAGTCGCTTTCGGAGCGTTTCGGAAAGCCGCTTAACCCTCCGTACTGCCGCAGCGTCGCAAATTCTTCTTTGCGGCCAGTTAATATCTTATGCGTATAGGATTGGTGTCCGACGTCCCAGACTAATTTGTCCTCCGGGAAATCCAATATGCGGTGCAGCGCGATCGTAAGTTCCACCGTTCCCAAATTCGACGCCAGATGTCCCCCCGTATGGGAAATCGAGTCCACCAAAAAATCGCGGATCTCATCCGCTAAGATCTCCGCTTCCTGAATGGATAACTGCTTGACGTCATTGGGCTGTGTAATCCGTTCGAGCATTTATTTATACTCCGTTATTTTTTTCTTCCGGTCAGATGCAAAATCAACCGAGGCAGAAAATCGTCTTCATTTGCAAAACGGCAGAGAATATCGTGCGCCTCCTCCGATAAACGGTTCACTTCCTCCGTTGCTTTTTCGATGCCAAGGATTGTCGCCATGGTTGCTTTTTCATTGCGCGCGTCGCTGCCGACCGGCTTGCCGAGTTCGTCCTCGTCGCCGGTGACGTCTAATATATCGTCCCGTATCTGAAACGCCAGTCCAAATCTGGAT